>CAYFWA010000630.1:0-4617 GCA_964346625.1 uncultured Myxococcales bacterium | reverse complement strand
CCCGGCATTTTCCATAGCCCTCCCCGGTCTCGACTACGGCTGCCGGCGCCGTTTTGGGCACCGAGCCTCGCGCACCGGTTCTGATGCCCACTGCTGGGGCCGGTTCAATCTACGGCACCGGCTTTGCGAGCCGTGGGCCGGCTCGCCGTGGGGCTGACTCTGGCGGCCTTGGCAGCCTTCCCGGGGCGGGTCCGGCGGGACGTCCGCCCATTATGGCGCACGCTCCGCGCCAGGTGCGCGGGGTTGTGCTCAGGGGTTGTCGGCCGAGGCGTCGACTTGCCATGTAGGTCCATGTAGGTTAACATCACACCTAATGCTCGACTTGACCCTTTTTGCCTTGGCGCTTTGCACCTTCGCCGATGAAGCCTCGGGACAGCTTCTTCCCCGCAGCCGGGTGGAGGCGTGGCGTCGGACGCGCGTGCTCAGTCGGCGCCGGCTCGCGCCGGTCCCGGGTCGGCGGCGGGCAGCCCCCGGGGCGCGCCGGTCACGCCAGCGGCTTCGCACCCGCCGCCGCCCCCGGCCCCGCATCCGCGTGGTCCGCCAGGGTCGATCCGAGGGGCGGTCCCTGCTGTTGGTGCGTCGCTCATCCAGCGACCGGGCCCGCTCCCGATCGCGCGACGTGCGCCCGGCGCTTCCACGGGATCGGGAGACGCGCCGTGCGGCTCCCTCAAAACCCCGGCCAACGGCGCGGCGTGGGTCTCCGCCGGCCTCGGGGCAGCATCTGCCCAGCGCGCGAGCGCGCTCCGGGCCCTCTCTGGCGCTTTCCGGGGAAGCCTGTCTCGCCGCCCTGCGGCGACGCGAGATCCCCTTCCGCCGGCGAAAGCCCACCCGGGGGGTCGACACCCCGGTGGTGGTGACCGGGGTCATCGGGGGGCTCGAGCTGCGGCCCATGTGGGGCCGGCGGCCGGCGCTGATGGACTGCCGGTTCGCCTTGACCCTCTACCGGCTCGCCCCGCTCTTTAGCGCCTGCGGCTTCAACGAGATCCGGTACTCGAGCTTCTACTCGTATCGCAACGTGGCGGGTACGCACCGCTTGTCACGCCACGCTCACGGCCTGGCGGTTGACATCCACGAGCTGCGAGGTCCAGGGGGCGTCCGCGCCCACGTCGAGCACGACTATCCCCGGCGTCGCGGTCGCCCGGGCGCCTGCG
This sequence comes from uncultured Myxococcales bacterium, assembly GCA_964346625.1. Taxonomy (GTDB): domain Bacteria; phylum Myxococcota_A; class Polyangia; order HGW-17; family JAJRWW01; genus CAYFWA01. The sequence goes on along the minus strand of CAYFWA010000630.1, from coordinate 3,466 downwards.
CGGGATCGAAGGGCAGCGACGCCGGCCTCCGGCTGCGCCGCCTCGCCTGTGCTCTGGAGGCCTCGGGGCTGCTGTATCTGGTGCTGACCCCGGACTCGGATCGCGCCCACCACAACCACTTCCACCTCTCGGGGCTGCGTCCGGGCGACCGGCCGCTACGCGGCCGCTACGCGGGCCACAAGCCCTGAACACCAGCGCCCGGACGGCGTCAGGCGTCACCCTTCCTGGAGATCGAGCCGCAGACAGACTCCGGCCTTGCTGTACCAGGCGGCGTGGACGGTCTTTGACTCCAGGATGGCGTCGTCCAGCTCCTGACACTCCACCGCGTTGAAACCGAGGTTCTGGCCGGTGCGCAGGGTTTCGGGGATGCCGAACATGAAGAGCGTGGCGATCCCGCGGCGGCGCGCGTCGTTCACCGCGGCCTCGGCCAGCAACCAGGAGAGCCCCTCGCCTCGCCGCTCCGGGATCACCACCAGATCCTTGAGCAGACCGCTGCGGCCGTGGCGCTCCAGCCCGATGGCTCCGGCGAGGCCATGGCGGCTGCGCAACACGATGTATTCATCGAGGTGATCGGCGAGGGTAACGGTGGAAAGCTCCCCGCGCTGCAGCAGCTCGGTGAGGGCGCCGAGATCCGCCGCCTCGGCTGGCATCACCGCGTCGCCGATCTCGGCGAGCAGACGGCGGTGCAGGTCTCCGAAGGACCCGCTGGACATGGCCACCACCACGTCACCCGGCCGGACCCGCCCCACCAGGTGTTCCACGATATTCTGGGTCGTACCCACGAACAGCGCGCTCACGTCTGCCTGCCGCAGGTCGGCCGCCAGCCGCTCGGGATCCAGCCGCTCGGCCTCGGGGATCCCGCTCTGATCGTAGGGGGCGCCGATGATCACCTCGTCCGCCGTGCCGAAGGCGGTCACGAACTCCTCATGGAACACCCGGCGACGGCTGGTGGCGCTGCGCGGCTCGAACACCGCCAGCAGCCGCCCGCGGTAGGTCTCCCGCATGGCGGAGAGGGTCTCGCGCACCGCGGTGGGGTGATGCGCGAAGTCGTCGATCACCGTCACGCCCATGGCCACCCCACGCACCTGCTGGCGGCGCTTCACCCCCCGGAACCCGATGACGCTCTGCTGAAGCTGCGGCGCAGAGAGGCCGAGCCGTCGCCCCAGGGCGACGCACCCCACCAGGTTGCGCAGGTTGAACAGACCGGTCAGCGTGGTGTGCACCCGGAACGGAGGCTCGCTGGGGGGCTGGATCTCCACCTCGGTGTCGGCGGGCTGCCTGACGACCACGCGCCCGCGCCAGCTCGGCAGGCCGTCGGCGTGGGGGTCTCCGTCCATGCCGTAGGCTTCGATCCCCTCCACCCCGGCGGCGGCCGCCCGCGTCACCTCCAGCGCGTCGGCGCTGCCCGACCACACCAGCACGGTGCCATCTTGCGGGACCCGCTCCAGCAGCCCGGCGAAGGCCGCCTTGACGGCCTGGAGGTCCGCGAAGATGTCGGCGTGGTCGAACTCGATGCCCGTGAGCAGCACGGATTTTGGATTATAGTGTAAAAATTTCGGTCCCTTGTCGAAATAGGCGGTGTCGTACTCGTCCCCCTCGAGCACGAAGGGCGAGCCCTCACCCCGCTTGAAGCTGCGCCCGAAATTATCGGGGATGCCGCCCACCAGGAAGGAAGGGTCGAGGCCCCCGTCCTCGAGCAGCCACGCAGTCAGGGAAGCGCACGTGGTCTTGCCGTGGGTTCCCGCGATCACGACGGGGTGACGGTCTTCGAGAAGCTGCTCGCGCAGCAGCGCGGGAAACGAGGTGAGGGGGATCCCCCGCTGCTGGGCCGCCACCGCTTCGACGTGATCGCGGCGGCAGACGTTACCCACCACCACGACGTCCGGTCCCCAGTCCAGGTTCTCCGGGGAATATCCCTCCATTACGTGGATATCGAGCTGGGAAAGCTGGGTGGACATGGGGGGGTAGACGTGCTCGTCGGATCCGCGCACCTCGTGGCCGGCGAGCTGCAGCAGGCCCGCCGCCGATCCCATGCCGGTGCCGCAGATGGCGATGAAGTGGAGTTTCACGTGGTTCCTCCGGACGTGGTGGGCCGGCGCGGGGCGTCGAGCCTTCGCGCCTCATTGCATACCAGCCGCCGTGAATCCCTGTCAATTTGCCCGCCGCGATCACATCGGAGGGAAGGTCTGCTGTGCTCCCGCGTACACCGGCGAGCGAAACGACCGGCAGAAACGACCGGCAACAGATTGGCTCGACCGGTAGCGCAGGGAAAACGGCCTACGTAGTCGACCGACCCGGCCGGCGAGGCTCCAGATTTGGTTGTCGGGGGTCATCGGATTTGCTATCAACGGGGGCCGTGGTCGGATCGGCCCCCCCCCTGGGCGCATGAAGGATCCGCCCCTCGATGGTGAGACCAACCACTCCAAAGGAGAGGAAGAAAATGCGGAAATCGATTCTGGTGGTGTCCGGTGCGTTGTTTGCGCTGACCTTGACCCTGGGCACCGGATGCGGCGACAAACCGAGCTGTAAGCTCCTCTACAAGCGGTACAAGAAGTGCGACAAGATGCCGCTCACCGAGGACGCCTTCCTCGCGCTCTGCAAGAAGATGAAGAAAAAGGAGCGGACGAAGGCGGAGATCGAGTGCTCCAAGAAGTCCGACTGTGACGAGTTCAAAAAGTGCATCAAGGGGGCCCGCAAGAAGGCCCGCGCGGCCCGGATGAAGAAGCGCTGGGCCGAGGCCATGGAGAAGGCCAAGAAGGGCAACTACTCTCGCGCCATGACCTTCTGCCAGATCTGGAAGGACGACCTCGACGGGGACATGAAAAAGAAGTGCAAGGAGCTCCCCGCCAAGGCCGTCGACGCCCTGATGAAGGAGATCAAGGCCAAGCGCGACAAGGGCGAGGTTAGCTACAAGCAGGTCAAGTGCTGGGATCTCAAGCGCTACGCCAAGAAGGCCGGTCCCGAGAAGAAGAAGGCCGCCGAGACCCTGTGCGAGGAGATCAAGGTCGCCCGGAACTTCAAGAAGGCCAAGAAGGAAGTGGCCAAGCAGATGAAGAAGAGCCGGCCCTACCTGCCCTACTACTGCAACGTGAAGCGGGTGGAGAAGGTCAAGAAGCTGGGCTCGCCCTACGCCAAGAAGATCTACAAGCAGATGATCGACCTCTGCTACAAGAAGCTCGGCAAGGTGATCCTGGAGAAGAAGGTGCCCAAGCAGAAGTACATCTGCAGCGTGCGCAGCACCTACAAGGCGATCAAGAAGTACAACGTCAAGGGGCCGGAGATCGACAAGCTGATGGAGAAGGCCGCCGAGAAGTGTGAAAAGGGTAAGAAAAAGAATAAGTAGCGGGTCAGAGCTTGCCCGAGATGGCGAGGAAGGTCATCTATTACATTCCCCCCCCGCAGCTCGCCGTCGCCGCCCGCGTCCTCGCGGGCGCGACGTCGAGCAAGCTCCGCCGTCGCCGCCCGC
>CAYFWA010000629.1:0-4621 GCA_964346625.1 uncultured Myxococcales bacterium | reverse complement strand
CCTCGGCGCCCTGAACTGGACACCTTATTCGTGAGCGGGGCCTCAGCGTTTCGACCCTCCGCCGCGGCCCTGCGCTGCGACCCTGCGCCTCAGCCCTCCCGCCGGATCACCATGGCGGTGGTGACGCCGCTGCCGCCGCAGATGGCCGCCACGCCCAGCTCGCCGCCGGTGCGCTTGAGCGCCCCGTGCAGCGTGATCACGATGCGCGCGCCGCTGATGCCCGTGGGGTGCCCCAGGGCGATGGCGCCACCGTGCACGTTGAGCTTGTCGCGGTCCCACTTCAGCATGCGCTCGTTGCACAGCACCTGGGCCGCGAAGGCCTCGTTGACCTCGATCAGGTCCATGTCCGCGAGCTGCATCCCGGCCGCCTCGAGGGCCATGGGGATGACCAAGCCGGGTCCCTCCCCCATGTAAGCGCCGTCCACCGCCGCGTTGGCAAACGAGACGATGGAAAACAGCGGCGTCGCCCCCACGGCCTTGGCGTGCGCGCGGGTGGTGAGCACCAGGGCGCAGGCCCCGTCGGTCATGCCGCAAGCGTTGCCCGCGGTGACCTTGCCGTCCTTTTTGAACACCGTGGGCAGCTTGGCCAGCTTCTCCACGGAGGAGCCTGCGCGGATGGACTCGTCCTTTTCGAAATTGAAGGCCGGCGTCTTGCGTGTGGCCGGGATCTCCACCGGGATGATCTCCTCGTCGAACCAGCCGTTCTCCTGGGCGGTGGCGGCCTTCTGGTGGCTGGCCACGGCGAGCTCGTCCATCTCCTGGCGGGAGATGTCGTACTTCTCGGCCACGTTCTCGGCGGTGTTGCCCATGCCGAAGCCCACCACCGGATCGATGCTGTCGGACCAGCCGTCCTCGAGCTTCCGATCCCCCATCTTGAAGCCGTTCCAGCGCACGTTCTTGAGCAGGAAAGGGATGGTGCTCATGGAGTCCATCCCGCCGGCCACGATCACCTCGGCGTCCCCGAGCCGCATGGCCTGGGCCCCGATCATCATGGCCTTCATGCCCGAAGGGCACGCCATGTTCAAGGTGTTGGCCGGCACGCTGTCGGGCAGCCCCCCGAACCGGGAGGCAGAGCGCGCCGGGTTCACGCCGTTGCCCGCCTGCCGGCAGTTGCCGTAGATGACCTCGGCCACGGTGTCGCCGGCCACGCCGGCCCGCTCCATGGCGGCCCGGATGGCGGTGGCCCCCAGGTCGTAGACCGGCATGTCCTTGAGGGTGCCGCCAAACCGGCCCATGGGGGTGCGTACGGCGCTGATGGCCACGATGTCCTTGAGTTCGATCATGCCCGCTGTCTCCTGTCGCTGCTGACTTTCCCGTCGTTTTCGTCGTTTTCGTCGTTGCTCGTCGTTGATTCCGTCTTGCTTCGCGTCCCGGTCAATCGGGGCATCCGAGACGTGAGGGCTCAGCCGAGAAACTGCCCGCCGTCCACGTTGATCACCTGCCCCGTCACGTGGCGAGCCAGCTCCGAGCAAAGGAAGGCCACCACGTGGGCCACCTCCTCGGGCTGCCCCAGGCGCTTGAGCAAAATCTCGTCGAGAGCCAGGGACTTCACCTTGTCGGGGGCCTGGGCCATCATCTCGGTCTCGATGAGCCCCGGCGCCACGGCGTTGACGTTGATCCCGTACTTGCCGAGGTCCCGGGCCACCGTCTTGGTGAGGCCGATGATCCCGGCCTTGGCCGCCGCGTAGTTGGACTGGCCGAACTTACCCCGCTTGCCGTTGATGGAGGTCACCGTCACGATCCGGCCGGCGCTGTTTTCCCGGAAGATCGGCGCCGCGGCCCGGATGTAGTTGAAATAGCCCTTGAGGTTGACGTCGATGACCCGGTCCCACTGCTCCTCGGTCATCTTCCAGATGACTCCGTCCCAGTTGATCCCGGCGTTGCACACCAGCAGGTCGAGCCCGCCCCACTCTTCGACCACCGTGTCCACCATCCTTCCTGCGTCCTCGAAGGAGGACACGTCGGCCTGCACCACCATGGACTTACCGCCGGCCTTCTCCACGTCGGCGGCCACGGCCTTGGCCTCGTCCGCGTGCTTGCGGTAGTTCAGGGCGACGTTGGCCCCCGCCTGGGCCAGCACGCGGCAGATGTCGCTGCCGATACCCATGGAGCCACCGGTCACGATGGCCCGCTTGCCGGAAAGATCGATACTCAACATATAGGGCGCCTCCTCGCGAGCCCGCCACGGGCCCGCTCGCTGTTTCCATGAGCTCGCAGACTCTTCGCCGCTTGCGGATGGAGATGGAGCTCCAGTCGGCCCGCGACCGCGAATCGTGGATGTGTATGAATACGGGGACCCGCCGCGTCGCGGCTAGACCAAGGGCCCGCGACCGATCGCGGGGCGATCGGCGAACAAGAGGCGGGCGGGCGGGATGACTTCGTTGTTTTCCTGATTGGCACTGCGACCTTCGCGCCGGTAACCTAGCAAAGGAAATGACCGCATGTAAAGCGCTGCGAGCTCCCCACGAGCGCCTTTCATTCTTTTTTTTCGTAACATGCAGAAGTGGTTACGGAATTCGTTCGAACGCTAACTCGAATGGCCGACACGGGTTTTCATCGTCCCTTGGATTGATTACAGTTTTTGTAAAATATTTTGCCATCAGGCTTTTTTTCCGCCCTCCCCCCTTTCGGAGGCGTACGAACTGGGCGGCTCGTTACCCGACGTTCACAGATGTAACCGCTGCTTCACGGGATGAAGGTATGTCGGCCACCAACCCCGCGAAATCGTGTTATCCAGAATGGGTACCGTGTTTGCAGGCCGAGGCGCCCATCGAGCCCCGGCCGGCTCGCTTCTCGGCATTCGGCGCCCGGACGGCGCACGGAGCGCCCGCACGGCGCATGGAGCGCCCGCACGGCCATTTCAATCAGCCCGTTTCAATCAGGTAGCCCATGTATCGAGCCCTGCTGATTCTTCTCGTCCCCGCCCTGGTGAGCGGCTGTTACTCCCGCGGGGAGGTCCGCAGCACCGACCTGTCGTCCGTCCCCAGCGTGCACGAGGGCCGGCTCGACCGGGCCCTCGTGCTGCGGAATACCCAGGGCGGCTCCATCCGCATCGATCCCCGCAGCCGCCTGCGCTTTCATCGCAGCGACGGCCTGTGGACGGCCTGGGTCTACGCCCGGAACCTGCGCGTGAGCCGTGAGGGCGTGTTTCACCGCGGCAAGAAGGGTGAGCGCCGCCCCGACGCGGCGCTGCCCGGCCTGCGCTGGCGCGACATCCAGGGCGTCCAGGTGAAAAACCTCAGCGGCGCCAAGACCTATGGCGCGGTGGTGGGAATCACCGCCATCGTGGCCGGCGTCGTGGTGGTCGTCATCGCCCTCGCCGCCGGCAAGGGCGGCGGCAACCTCAAGCTCCCGCGCCTGGGCGGCCTGGGCAAGGGCCTCGCCCGCGGCGCGGGCCACGTGGCCCGCGGCATCGCCCGCGCCAGCTACACCCTGGCGCGGGCCTGGGCCCTCGGCTGGCGCTGGTACGGCCCCCCGATCCACGTCCACGTGGAGGCCCACGCCCACGTGCCCCCGCCTGGTCCCGCCACGGCTCCCCCACCCGGCCACCCGCCGGGCCACCCGGGCCACCCGGGCCACCCGGGCCACCCGGGCCACCCGGGCCACCCGACGACCGCTGCTTTGCCGGACAACGGCGGACCCGGCGGCGATCCCAGCGCCTCGGCGCCGCCCCCGCCTCCCCCGGCCCCATCTGGCCCATCTGGCCCATCCGGCACATCCGGCGCGGCAGCTCCGGCCGATGCGGCCAGCTCCGCCGCCCGACCGGGCGGCCCCCTCACCCTCGCGCGCGGGCGGACCCGGCCGCTGTTCTCCGCCTCGGCCATCCGCCGCACGCGCATCCGCCTGGTGGTGGCCACCGAGGGCGGCGGCGATGTCACGCTGCACGACGGCGGCGCCTGGTCCGGCTACGTGGGGATGCGCCTGCGCGACGTCTTCGAGCTCGGCGCCGGCGCCCGCCTGCTCCGCTTCGACGACCCCGACGCGGATCCCGCCGACCCCGGCCCCCACGACTCCGGCACCGAGTGGGTGGGCTTCGGTCGCCTCATGCTTCACGCCGACGTGGACGCCAACCGCCGGGTGGCCCTGCTCTTCGGCGCCGACGTGGGCGCCGGCCACCCCGCCATCTACGCCCGCCTCATCTGGGGTCTGCGCGTCCGGGTCTGGCGCGACCTCTCGCTCGGCCTCTACCCGTTCACCCCCACCTACACCTACCTCAAGGACATCGGCGGCCACGACGCCCAGCGCGGCTACACCGGCTTCACCTTTCCCACCACCGTCGAGCTCAGCTTCGCATATTAGCAACGGCGTCAGCCTGCCTCGCCGACGCCGATGTCGACGCCGTTGCCCTGGGGGCGCGGCTGGCCGTCGAAGTCGGTGGGGGGGCCGGAGGGACGCCGACCGGATCGCCGGCGTCCACGCAGGGTGAGCCCGTCTGACAGGCACTTCGGCCGGCGGACCATTTCATCTGATCTAAGGCCCCGATCACGAATAACCTGATCGTTCAGGCCGCCGAGGCGCAATTCTGTCAAGGAGCGAGGAGGGCGAATACATTGACGTATTAACCGGCTATTTCCGGATCTCTCACCACGATAATGACCCGTTTTTCGAGAGAAACGGGGTT
>CAYFWA010000628.1:0-4632 GCA_964346625.1 uncultured Myxococcales bacterium | reverse complement strand
CGAGGCGCCTGGGGGCCGCCGCAGGGGGGGCGGGGGCCGGCGGGGCGCCGGGCGGGGGCCACAGCGCAAATGGCTCGGCACGAGTGCCACTTGTGCCGGGCGCCGCCTCTGATAGACTTCGCCGGATGGCAGAGGATTTTGCCCCCCTCCCCGCGAGCCAGCCCTCCGACGCAGCCGCGCCTCCCGCTCCCACCGCTTTCACCGCAGGCTCCGACGAAAAGTCGTCCCACCCTGGCGACCGCGTTGGTGAGTCGCGACCGGACGCCGCAGGGCCCGCGACCGTCCTGGCGCGGCTGGCGCGCTGGACCCTGGCGGGGGCACTTTCCGGGCTCGGCATGGGCCTGTGCGAGCATCTGTACCTGTCGGCCACGGTGGAGGGCTTCAGCGACGGCGCGGAGCTGCTGGTGCTGGGCTCGGGGCTGGCCGCCGGTCTCATCGTGCTCGGCGGACTGCTGGGGGCGCTTTTGTTTCTCATCCTCGCCTTCCCCGCCGGTCACGCCGTGGCGGCCCTTCATCGGCGGCTGGGATCCGGGGCCGCCTCCTCGCGGCTGCGGCGGATCTCGGCGTGGCTGCGGCGAATCTCGGCGTGGCTGCGGCGGATCTCGGCGTGGCTGCGCCAGGGGTGGGTGCTGGCCGCGGTGGGCGTGCTGGGCTTCATCGGCATCGGCGTCGGCTTCTGGGTCAACGCCCGCGCCTACCACCGCCTGTACGCGGGCTATCACGGAACCCTGTCCGGGCTCACCTTCGCGGCGGGGCTGGTGGGCTCCCTGTGCGTCATCGCCCTGCTGCGGCGCCGCGTCGGCAAGGCCGCAGGCCGCCGGCTTCGATGGCTGCTGGCCGGGGCGGGGGGGGTGAGCCTGGTGGGCGCGGTGGCGATGTCTCCGCGACTGGTCACCAACGAGAACCTCAAGGCCATCGTCAGTGACCGCGGCGTGACCTCCTGCCACGTCTTGATGGTGCTGCGGGCGCTCCACGATCGGGACGGCGACGGCTTCGCCTCCCTGCCCTTCGGCTATGACTGCGACGACGCGAACGCGTGCCGCTACCCCATGCGCTACGACGCACCGGAAAACGGCCTCGACGAGGACTGCACCGGCGCGGATCGAAGCCGCCCCCCCGCCCGCCTCCCGGCCCCTCCGGCCTCTTCGGCCCGGCGCGCGGGCGCCCCGGAGCGGATCCTGATGCTCACCGTCGACGCGCTGCGCGCCGATCGCTGGCCCGACTACTGCCGCCGGCGCCTGCTGCCCAACGTCTACCGGCTGTCGCGCCGCGGCGCGGCCTTCCACCGCGCCTACGCCACCTCCAACTGGACCCTCCCCTCGGTGTACTCGTTGATGACCGGGCGCTACCCCTCGCAGGTGCGCTTTTTGATGGCGGCCATGGACTGGCAGGACAACGTCCGGCTCCTGGATCCCGAGAGCGACTACGCCCGCGACCGCAGAAACATGCGGAAGCTCATCCCCGCGCCGGCCCGCGACGACGCCCCCACCCTCGCCGAGGCGCTCCAGCAGCGGGGATACCGCACCGCCACCGTGCTGGACAACCCGTTTCTCAAGCCGGCCATGGGGATGACCCGCGGGTTCGACATCGTGGACGAGACGCCCTACCAGCGCGCCAACCGCAACCTGCAGGGGATCACCGCGCCCCTAATGGCGAAGCAGGCCTGGCAGATCATCGAGCGCCACGCCGAAAAGCGGCTGTTTCTCTACGCGCACTTCAGCGATCCCCACGCCCCCTACCACCGGCACACCCACCCCACGAACCTGGGCGACCGCGCCGAGGACCGCTACGACTCCGAGCTCCGCTTCGTGGATCAGTGGATCGGCTACCTCCTGCAGCGCCTACAACAAAAAGGGCTCTTGCGCAGCTCCCTCATCATCATCACCGCGGACCACGGCGAGGAGTTCCGCGATCACGGCGGCCGCTACCACGCCTCCACCGTCTACGAGGAGCAGATCCGCGTGCCCCTGGTGCTCGTGGGGCCCGGGATCGTTCCCCTGCGCACCATTCAGCCCGTGTCCCTGGTGGATGTGACGCCCACGGTGCTCTCCCTGGTGGACGGCACCGCAGACCGGGATCTGGCCTCGGGAATGGACCTGAGCCGCTGGCTCCGCAGCGGGCGCTTCCCACCCCGCCTGGCAAAGCGGGTCCTGTACGCCGAGTCCCGGCGGTTTCAGAACTGGAAGCAGGCCTGCATCACCAACCGCTACAAGCTGGTGCGCGACAACAAGGCCGCCACCAGCCAACTGTTCGATCTCCACCGCGACCGAGGCGAGCACCAGAACCTCATCGGCCAAGAGCCCGCCCTCGCCCGCCGACTGCTCGAGCGCATGCGCGCCCTGCTGGACCGGTAGGTCACGCGTCTGCGTCTGAGTCTGCGTCTGAGTCTGCGCCTGCGCCTGCGTCTGCGCCTGCGTCTGGGCCTGCGCCTGGGTCTGCGCCTGCGTCTGCGCCTGCGTCTGCGCCTGAGCCTACGCCTGCGTCAGCGCCTGCGCCTACGCCTGCGTCAGCGTCTGCGTCAGCGTCAGCGCCTGCGCCTGCGTCAGCGTCAGCGTCAGCGCCTGAGCCTGAGCCTGCGCCTGCGCCTGCGCCTGCGCCTGCGCCTGCGCCTGCGCCTGCGGCCGCGCCTGCGCCTGCGCCTGCGGCCGCGTCTCGCGACTCCGATCGCCCTGTGCGCGGCGATGGTTCTCCTCCGAGCTCGGGATCGCGCCTCAGGGCGCGAAGCAGGCCGACGCCGGCGGCTAGCAGGAAGATGGACATGGGCAGGCCGGTGGTGAGAGACGCGGTGCGCAGGGCCTGCAACCCCCCCGCCACCAGCAGGGTCACCGCGGTGGCACCCTCGGCCAGGGCCCAGAACACGCGCTGGGCCCGGGGAGGGTTGGGATCGCCGCCGCTGGTCACCATGTCGTCCACCAGGGAGCCCGAGTCCGAGCTCGTGATGAAAAACACCACGATCAACAGGGTCACCACCCCCCACATGAGCCGCGTCCAGGGCAGGACCTCGAGCACCTTGTACAGCGCCAGGGCGTTGTTGCGCAGGGTGGGCTCGATGAGGCCTCCCTCGCCGAACTGCTCGGCGTGCAGCGCCGTGCCCCCCATCACGGCGAACCACAAAAAACCCAGGACGGTGGGCACCAGCAGGGTGGCCATTACGAACTCCCGGATGGTCCGGCCCCGGCTGATGCGGGCCACGAAGACCCCCACGAAGGGCGACCAGCTAATCCACCAGCTCCAGTAAAACAGCGTCCAGTCCGCCTGCCACCCGCCGGATTGGGCCGGCGCGATCCAGAGGCTGGTCTCGGGCAGTCGCTGCAGGTAGTAGCCCAGGCTGGAGACGAACAGCTCCAGCAGGTACAGCGTCGGCCCGGCCACCAACACGAACAGCAGGATCACCGCCGCGAGCCCCAGGTTCGTCTGGCTCAGGCGCCGGATGCCCACCTTGATGCCCGAGACCACCGACAGCGTGGCCACCGCCGTGATGGAGGCGATGAGGATGATCTGCACCTTGTTGCCCTCGGGGATGCCCACGAGCTGATGCAAGCCGGTGTTGATCTGCATCGCTCCCAGCCCCAGGGAGGTGGCCACGCCGAGCAGGGTGCCCACCGTGCACAGGATGTCCACCGCGTGCCCGATGGGCCCGTAGATGCGCTCTCCCAGCAGGGGCCACAGCAGGGAGCGCGGCGCCAGAGGCAGGCCCCGACGGAAGTGAAAGTAGGCCAGCGGCAGGGCGATGGCGCTGTAGATGGCCCAGGGGTGCAGCCCCCAGTGAAAAAACGTCCAGCGCAGCGACTCCCGCACCGATTGCTCGCTCTCGGCGATCCCGGTGGGCGGCTGGGCGTAATGGGAGATGGGCTCGGCGGCGCCGAAAAAGACGATGCCGATGCCCATGCCCGCCGAGATCAGCATGGCGAGCCAGGTCACCGTGCCGAACTCGGGCCGCTCGCCCGGCTCCCCCAGGCGCACGCTGCCGAAGCGGCTGAGCATCAGCCACAGCACCAACACCAACAGCACGGTGGCGACGAGGATGTACCACCACCCGAAGGTGTCCACGATGAAGGACTGGATGGACCCGAAGACCTGGCGCGCCACCTCGCTAAACGCGGTGCCGAACACGACGAACCCGATGACCAGCAGCGCGGAGCCGATCCATACGGGGGGGTTCATGTGGGACACGGCCCGCTTCAGGCCTGCACGAATCTGTTCACGCATGCGAGGGTGTTTCCCGAGCCCCATCCCGACCGACGCTACCGGTTCCCGGTTCCGGTTCCGGTTCCGGTTCCGAATCCGACTCCGACTCCTGCCCTCGGAGCGTTCATCGGAGCGTCGCTCGGATTTCCGCCACAGTAGCACAGATTGCCAAAACCGCGACGCGGACCAGGTGGTCGGCAGTTCCCGACTGCACGACCGATTGCCGTGATGTCGTGTTACCGTGATGTCGTGGCCGGCGCCGCGGCAAGGCTCCGGCGTCCCTGAGGGGCACCGGAGCCCTGCCGCAGGCGCACGGCCGCAGCCCCGCCGCAGCTCGGCAGGTCTTCGAGACGACGAGCGAATCGAGGCGGACCAGCGCCGGGGCCGAGCTTGGGGAGCGGGTCAAAATAAACTCTGCACTCGGGACGCCGATCCATCCCGGCT
>CAYFWA010000627.1:1822-4638 GCA_964346625.1 uncultured Myxococcales bacterium | reverse complement strand
CCGCGCTCTCGAGGCGTGGCTCAAGGCCCACGGCCGGCACGCCGCCCCCTCGCGGCGAATGAACGCCCACCAACAGCTCGGGCAGATCGCCTGGCGCCAGTCCTGCCCGGACCACACGATTCAGGGGCTGTGCGCCCGCCGCCTCCGTCCCGGCCACCCGCCGAAGCTCTCGCAGCGAAGACCCCGGGAGGTGGCGCGAGCGCGGCGCCACGCCCGCGCGGTGCTCGCGGCCTGGCGGGCATATCGCCGCGCCCCGGCCTCGGCCCCCGCCCCGGCTCCGGCGGCCCCGGCCGCGGCCCCGGCTGGCGGGCTGAGCGTCGCCCCCCCGGCGCGCCACGAGCGCTGGACCGCCCGCCGCGCCGCGGCCTGGGCCACCTGGCTGGAGGCCGAGCGGCAGCTCGAGCCGCTGTTGCGGCGCACCACTCCCCCCCGACGCTCGGGCGCGGCCGCGCCTGCCGAGGCCTCCAACCCCGACGCCTTGCCCCTGGCGGCGAGGCGGTGGCTCGAGACCCAGCTCCCCGGCGCGGCCCGGCTGGCGCACCAGTACCTGCGCGTGCTGACGAAGATCCGTTTGCGGGATGGCGGTGAGCTCCAGCCGGATCCGGACTACACGCTGGCCGCGCTCGCCCGGGCGGCGCGGGTCTTCGAGCTGCTGGCGTCGACCGTGTCACCCCGGCGCACGAAACCCAGGGTTCGTCGCGCTCCGAGCGCGGCCACGACCCGCCCCGCGGCCACGACCCGCCGCGCGGCCACGACCCGCCGCGCGGCCCCCAACCGCGGCGCAGTTCCGAGCCGCCGCGCACCGGCCACGGCTCGCCAGCGGCTCGCCCGCCTGGTGCGAACGCGGGCGGTCAAAGGCTATCGCCTCTGCCTGCGCGTGGCGCGCGAGCTCGGCTGGTTCAACCGCTGGAGCGCCCGGTGCGCCCGGCGCTGCGCCGCTCTGGATCCCCAGCAATGCCTCCCGGCCCGGGAGCGCACCGCTGCCCCGAACCGCGCCGGGATTTCCTCCTCCCCGGCCACCTTTCGCAGCCCGTACATTCCTCCGCGAGGCCGGCCGGCCCCGCAACGCCGGCCGGCCCCGCAACACTGAGCGCGCCTCCGCGCTGATATCCGCCCTCCCCCTGCGCTGGTGGGCACGACATCGCATCCCAGGCACCGGCCCAAGGCGCGACGATGGCGCGTACCGGGCGTACGCAACGGAGGAGCTACGCAGCCAGCCGCGATGGATCGCGTGCCAGATGGCGAATTGATTTCGACCTGGTCCCTTACCTGCGACGCGCCCGTTTTCAACGGTGGTGCACGGGCGCCCGGGCGCTATACTGCACGCAATGTTGCAGGATCGAGTGATGCCCGCCACGCGCTTGCACATTCGTAAGGCCAGCCCCGCGGATCTCGAGGCCATCTGGCGCCTTCACGTGAGCTCGGTACGAAGCCTGGCCGCCGATCACTACGCTCCGGAGCAGATCGAGGCGTGGGTGGGGAACATGGGACCCGCGCTGTATCGGCCGGTGGTGCAGCGGGGCCGAATCTGGGTGGTGCTGCTCCGCACCCCATCCGCTGCGGAGAAGGGGGGCGAGCTGGTGGCCTTCGGTCAGCTCTCGCCGGATCACGGCGAGCTCGAGGCCCTGTACGTGACCCCGGAGCGGGCCGGACGAGGCGTGGGCCGACGGTTGCTGCGGCACCTGGAGTCCCGGGCCCGCGGCGCCGGGCGGGTCCAGCTTCACCTGTCCGCCTCGCAAAACGCGGTAGCCTTCTATCGCCGCCAGGGCTACCGCCCCGTGGGGGTCACCGAGCACAGCCTGCCCTACGGGGGCCGGCTCCGCTGCACGGACATGCTGCGGGGGCTGCCCACGGCCCCCGCGCTGCGTGACGACGCTCCCGAGGCTCTCACCCCAGACGACGACGATCCTCCCGCACCTGGGCGGGGCGCCGCGGGGGAGACGAGGTGACCCTGCGCATCAATCTGCCCCCCGCGCAGACCGATGCGCTGCCCGTGGCGCTGCGCTCCTTCCAGTTCTCGGACGCCGACACGCTCTGGCCGCACGCCAACGATCGCGAAATCTGGCGCAACCTTCGCGACGCCTTCCCCTCTCCCTACTCCCGCCTGGACGCCATGCTCTTCATCCAGAGCGTGCGGGACCGGCGCCCCGAGACCGTGTTCGCCCTCGAGGTGGAGGGCGCGGCCGCGGGCTCCGTGGGCTTCTCGCTGCAATCGGACGTGGAGCGGATCTCGGCGGAGGTCGGCTACTGGCTCGGACGGCGGTACTGGGGTCGCGGCATCGCCACCGCGGCCTTGCGCGCGGTGACCCGCTACGCCGTCGAGCAGCACGGCCTGGCGCGGCTGTACGCCACCCCCTACGCGTGGAACCCGGCCTCCTGCCGCGTGCTGGAAAAAGCGGGCTATGTCCGCGAGGCCCGCCTGCGCCGCAGCGCCGTGAAGGACGGCCAGCTCATCGACAAGTGGCTCTACGCGTACGTCGCCCCCGACGGCGATCCCGGCGGTACTCCATGACCTGTGGCTACTTGGGGCGCTTCTCGCCTCCGTCGTCCGCGTCGTCCTCGTCGTCCGCGTCGCCCGCGTCGCCCGCGTCGCCCGCGTCGTCCGCGTCGTCCGCGTCGTCCGCGTCGTCCGCGTCGCCCGCGTCGTCCGCGTCGTCCGCGTCGCCCGCGTCGCCCGCGTCGCCCGCGTCGCCCGCGTCGCCCGCGTCGCCCGCGTCGTCCGCGTCGTCCTCGTCGCCCGCGTCGTCCTCGTCGCCCGCGTCGTCCTCGTCGTCCTCGTCGTCCGCGTCGTCCGCGTCGTCCGCGTCGTCCGCGTC
>CAYFWA010000627.1:0-1722 GCA_964346625.1 uncultured Myxococcales bacterium | reverse complement strand
GTCCTCGTCGTCCTCGTCGTCCTCGTCGTCCGCGTCGTCCTCGTCGTCCTCGTCGTCCTCGTCGTCCGCGTCGTCCTCGTCGTCCTCGTCGCCCGCGGAGTCGGTGCGCTCGGCCAGCGAGAAGAAATGTGCCGTGGCCAGGAGATAGGCCACGGTGACGACGAAGAAGACGAGGGCGAAGATCCGCTTGGCCCGATCCAGCGCGTCGATGTAGGTGTCGGCCGGGGTCCCGACCAGTAACTCAAAGGCGCCGGTCAATGCGACGATATACAGCAGGGTCACCAGGACAAAGGCCACGCTGGCCCCCCACCCGGTGATCCGAGCAGCCCGTGAACCTTGTCTGGCCGAGAACCCGAAGGTGACCGCGGCCGCGCCGCAGGCGAGCAGCCCCACGAACGTCACGAGGCTGGTGGATCCCCGGTGCTCGGCCCAGGACGCGATGAGGATGGCCAAGCCCGTCTGGGCCCAGATGAGCACCGCGGTCAGCACCCCCAGGACGCCGCCCGTGTCCCGCTGCATCCCGAAGAAGCCGAACCCGAAGGTGATCGTCCCGGCCAGGGCCGCCACGGTGAGCACCGCCACGCGGCCCATGGCCAACGGGCGCCCCGCCAGCATGTCCCGCATGACCACCTGATAGGCGATCAACACCGCCACGGTCATCAGCAACGCACCCACGGCGCCGACGCGGAGCATCCACCGGCGCGGGACGGGCGTGCCGACCGCGGGAACGGCAGCGTCCGCGTCCCGTGCCGCACGCGTGGCGAAGAGGAAGAAGATGGCCAGCAAGGCGCTGGAAGCGGCCGCGCCCGCCCACTTGAGGGCATCGAGGGCAAACAGGTGCGCAGATGGGGGCTTATCGCGGTCCCAGGCCAACATGGACGCGAAGAGCAGCACGGAGACCAGCTCAGTAGCCAGGCACACGACCCCCGCTGGGCCGCCCACCTCCCGAGAGCCGTCATCTCGTCTCATGAGAAGCGCAACTCCCAGCGCCCCCCAGGCCGCGGCTCGCGTGACGAGAGAGGGCAAGTGTCCCCACCCGGACAGCGGCTCACCGGCCGCCGAGTAGTGGACCCACAGCACCCCCCAGGTGAGCGCGCGCACCCCCATGAAGATCGTCGCGACGAGCCAGGCGCGGGCGCGGCGAAGCAGGTACAGCCCCCAAAGCGCAAGGGTCAACAGCACGGTCTCCGCCAGGCCGATCGGATACGAGTACGCGATCCGCGCCTCGGCCGTCAACAGGGGCGCGTACAGTAACCAGAGCACGGCCATCGCAGACACGGCCGCGCCCAGCCAGATCAGCCCCCGCGCCACCTTTACTCCGACTGCTTGGTTGTCGGGCCCAGCTTCGGCGTGTGTCATCGTATTCCCTCCCTACCGCAGACACCTCGCCTCAATCGGGACGGCTCGACGGTGGAGACGAAGCCTCTCTCCCGGTGAACGCGAAACGCCAATGCACGATCCGGGTGTCGATCCGCATCATATCCAGCCCCGAAGCACAAAACAAACCTGGCGCCCAGAGCACCGTCACCTTTCACCGCGCCGTCCAAAGGAGCACCTGTAGGGGGTCTCCCCGCGATTCCCGATTCCCGATTCCCGATTCCCGATTCCCGATTCCCGATCCCCGATCCCCGATCCCCGATTCCCGATCCCCGATCCCCGATCCCCGATCCCCGGTCCCCGACCTCACGACTCCTGGCTCCTGGCTCCCCCGAGCAATACACG
>CAYFWA010000626.1:0-4653 GCA_964346625.1 uncultured Myxococcales bacterium | reverse complement strand
CAGCGCGTGGTCTCGGCCCACAGCCCGAAGGCGCCCGCGGCGGCCAGGATGGCGAGCAGGGCCCATTGCGGGTCGGGAGGGATGAGCGACGATTCGGGCGTGGCAGTCACCAGGTCGGCGCGGCGGCGGGTGGGCGGTCGTGGAGCGGACTGCTCGCGCTTCCTCTCTCACTCCTGCTCCACGTTCCCCACGGTGGCCTCGAGCACGCCGCGCAGGCCGAGCCAGCCGGCGTCGGCCGGGCCGCCCATGACGATCCGCGTGGCGTTCACGGGCAGCTCGTTCAGGGTGGGATCGGCGGAGATCCAGCGCCCGCCCCCCACATAGACCTCCACCCAGGCGTGGTAGACGAAGCCCTGGATCTCCGGGATCCAGGCCAGGCCCGCCACCTCCCGGGCGGGGAGACCCACCGCGCGGCACAGGGCCACCATCAGCCGGGCGTGCTCGGTGCAGTCCCCGACGCGGGAGGTGGCGACGGCGAGGGCCGAGTCCTGGCTCGTGGACAGCCGCTTGATCAGCAGCGTGTGCAGGTATAGGGCGACCCGCCGGGCCGCCTCCAGTGGACGGCGGGCGCCCTGCAGGGCGCGGCGGGCCAAAGCCTGGATGCGGGGATGCTCCACCTCCAGCCCGGGCTCCTGGCGCAGATACGGTCTCAGCTTGGCCTCGGTGATGGGGAGCCTGACCGCGGGGAGCCCCCGTAGGCTCTCCCGGGTGACGGTGAGCTCGGCCACGTCCCGGCCGCCGGGGCGCACGGTGTGCCGGGGGTGGTCTGCCAGGTTCTTGGGGAGCGGCCCCCGGAGCTGCACCTGCATGCGTCGCACGCGGTCGGGAGTGTCGATCTCCTCGATCTCGGCGGGGATCACCAGCCCGAGGCCGTAGTCTACCGGGGGGTGGTCGACCCGGCGCGCCGTGGCCTTCTCCTCCCGGCGGAGCCGCAGGCCGCCAGGCGTGGGGGCGTCGAGTAGCCGCCCCCGGTCGTCGCGCAGGATCTCGCGCCTCGTCCCCGCGGGCAGCCCGAGGTGCTCGAGCTCGTACAGGGGCACCGTCACGCCGCGCAGCCGGCGCGTCCCGGTGGCGAGCACCTGCAGCGCCCGGTCCGCGTCGGTCAGGGATGAATCATCGAACACCCGGTAGCGGTAGCGGCTGCCCACGGCCAGGCTCCCGGCAGCGAGCTGGGTGACGTAGGCGCGCCAGCCATTGGTGAGCCGCGTGCGGAGGGACTCGATCTCGCGGGTGGTGGGCTTGCGGGGCGGATCTGCGCCGGGGTGGCTCTCGGTGGCGAGCCAACCCTGGGACCCTCGCTTCAGCGACACCACCCGGCGTTTCTTTCCCACCCGGGAGACGTGGCGGTAGCGTAGCAGGAGCCCCCGACCCCGGGCATCCCAGATCACCTCCCAGCGCTGGCGCATGTCCGCCGACCCGCCGAAGCGCTGGACCCGGGCGCGGATCTCCATCTCCTCGCGCAGCACCTCTCGGCCGTTCCGCTGCTCCAGGGCACAGTCGGTCTGGCCCCAGCCCACCTTCTGGCTCTGCAGATAGACCCCGAAATAAAGCGGGCCGCAGGTGTGGCGAGCGTGGACCCGGATCCGTGCCAGGGGCACCTCGAGATAGGGCAGCTTCTTGGCGGCGGCCACGGTCAGGGGCTGCACGCCCTTGGCGTAGGGCAGCTCCAGCGCCGAGGAGGCCGCCACCGGGGGGGCCGGCCGGGGGGCCTGCGGCGCGGGGGTGCCCCGCAGGCTCCGCGCCGGGATCCGGGGATCGGGGGGCGCGGAGCGAGCCCCGGCCCGAGGTGCCGGGCGGGGATCGGGAGGCGCGGGCGCGCCGTCGCCTTGTCCGCAACGTGCACCGGAGCACCCCACCCCCAGCGAGAGCACCAGCGCCCACGAGGCTCGAGCCAGCGCAACCCCGGGGCGTGCGCTGGGTGCGCTCGGGCGCCGGGGCGTGGACGCGGCTGGGAGGGAGGGGGGCACGGGGTGGAAAAGAGCCAAGCGCTCAACGAGCGCGCGCGCCGCCGCTCTTCTTGCGCTCGTTGGCGGTCTTGGACTTGGACTTGGACTCGGACTTGGACTTGGACTCGGACTTGGACTTGGACTCGGACTTGGACTTGGGCTTGGCTCGTTTGCGGGGCGCGGGGTGGCTCAGCCCTTCGCCCGCCTCCCGGAGCCGCTCGAGCTCGGCGGCGAAGCCCTCCCCGAACATAAAGTCCAGGTCCCGCCCGGACGATTCGGTGAGATAGGGCAGCGTGGGATCGTCCAGGCAGGGGAAGTGGCGCGGGTGCCAGGTGGGGACGTACTTGTAGTTGTGGGGGCCCATCACCGTGAGCCCCAGTCTCCCGTCTTCCATGTCGAGCAGCACCAGGGGGAACAGCCGACAGGGCAGGGGCTGCACCTCCCGGCGCCGGACCGCGGCGTCCTCGGCGTACTCGAACAGGTGGCACAGGATCCGCCCTTCCCGGTCGATCTTGGAAAACACGCAGCGGTCATCGGGCCGCTCGAGGTTCTCGCCGTCCTCGTCCAGCCAGAAGGGGCCGTCCCCCTCACCCGGAGGATGGCAGTGCTGGATCAGGCGCCGCTCCCGATCCACGAGCCAGGGCCACAGCCGCTTGGTGTGCTGGCGCAGCCGGTGGGCCTCGGAGTGCGACATCACGCAGTCCAGGTCTGCGCAGCAGCATTTGTAGCGGCCGCGACCGGGGCGCGGCATGCAGCGCTCGGGCACGCACTGGAAGCGGGCGTTGAGCAGGTAGCGATCCACCCACACGCCGCCCATGTTCAGCAGCTTGCCCTGAGCGGCCTGGCGCGGGAACCACTCCTCCCAGTCGTGCCCGCAGGCCTCCACCTCCTCCTCGCCCCAGGGATCTTCCCCCATGTTGGGGCTGCGCAGCCAGCGGCGGGCGAAGGAGCACAGCTTCCAGCGCTTCTCGGTCACCGGCCGGTTCGGGTCTGGTTTCTGGCTCGCGGCGGATTTCTTGTTTACGCGTTTCGGTTTCGTCTTGGCCATGGCGCCAACTTGATACCCGATCGCCCTGCGGTGTCAACCGGGGGGCGGTGTCAACCGGGGGGCGGTGTCAACCGGGGGAGGGAGCGCGCCAAGAAGCGACAGGGGGGAGGCTCTACAGCACCACGGGGCCGGGGCAGCCGAAGATGAAGTCCACCTCGCTCACCTGTCCGGAGGTGAGCTGGTCGCAGTAGCTGCCGAAGAAGGTGATGGTGCTGCTGTCCGGGTGGTAGTCCCAGCCGTTGACGTGGCTCGGGTTGCGCGGCACCGCGGTGCCGTCGAAGTACACCGCCACGTCGTCGGGCACCGGCGGCTGGGAGGTGAGCTCGAAGGAGCACGACGGGATGATGATCCCCCCCGCGATGGTGTCCAGCGCGGCCTGCAGGGTGGCCGCGTCGTCGGCGTGGTAAAAGTGCGGCGGGCCGTTCGGCTTGGGCTCGAGCCCGGCGATGGCCGAGTCGTTGAGCACGGCCGGATCCAGGCCCATCATCCCGCCGAAGCCGAGCACGAAGGTGTGGATGCCCTCGTTGGCCAGCGCCTGCACCGCGTCCACGGTCTCGGTGGGGGTCTCGATGTCCACGTTCGGCGGGTCCCCGCCGCAGTTGGGGATGCCGTCGGTGGCGAACAGCACGTACTGCCCGGCCGGGTTCTGGGGGATGGACTGGTAGTAGGCCAGCGCCTCCTGCAGGGCGAAGTGCGCCGGGGTGTTGCCGTCGGGCCCGGTGGAGCTCAGGTAGGTCCCGATGGCCGTGGCGTTGTTCAGGGCGATGGGCACCCGCGCGCCGGGATCCACGCCGCAGGCGTTGTCGGTGGGGAACACGGTGAGCCCGAAGCGGATGTTGGCCTCCCGCGCCCCGACCACCTGGTTCAGGGCGCTCTTCATGATGTTCCACTTCGAGTCGCCCACCGGGATGAGCCCCGGCGGCAGCATCATGGAGCCCGAGCGGTCCAGCACGATCAACAGATCCGGCGGATCCCCGAGGTTGATGATCTCGATCTCCTCGGTCTGCGCCCCGCACACCTCGGCGTCCGGCCCGGGGGCGGCGTCCGAGCCGGGGCCGGCGTCGAGGCCCGGGGCCGCATCGGCGACGGGCGGCGCCGCGTCCGCGGCGGGCGGATCGCCGTTGGCATTGTCGTTGCCCGTGTCGTTGCCGTCGTCGCTGGCGGTGGGGCCGCAGGCGACCAGGGGGCCCACGAGCAAGAGCGCGAAGAGCGCGGCCCACCGCCGTCGCGGTGCGCTGGCGCCCGGAGCGATTCCGTTGCGCAGATGAGGTGGTCGATGGGTCATGGCTCCCGATCCTTTGTGGTGATCCAGGCGATCCTTTGTGGTGATCCAGGCGATCCTTTGTGGTGATCCAGGCGATCCTTTGTGGTGATCCAGGACCCAGGATACCGCGTTTTCGAGGGTGGGGGTATCGGCCAGGTGACCGGCGCCCTCGCGGCCCGACCCGAGAAATGAGGATGGATGGGGAGCCCGAGGCAAAGATGCGTCGTATATTTTGCGCACGTGATGGATATTGTGCCCGGGCGCCGTCGTTTGGCCCTCGGCGAGGCGGCCGGGGGGCCAGTTGGACGTGATTGATGGCGTCCTCGACCTGGGTCGCGATGGAGTGGCAGAGCCGCATGGCACCCGAAGCGACGCGGCGGTTAATCGAGGTCATC
>CAYFWA010000625.1:2101-4654 GCA_964346625.1 uncultured Myxococcales bacterium | reverse complement strand
TCTGACTCGAGTTTCGCCCGAAAAAAATGGGAGGGCCGGGGGGTCGAAAGGCGATGCGCGAGCGCTACTCGGCCTCGGCGTCGGCGTCGGCGTCGGCGTCGGCGCCGGACGGGTCGGCGTCGGTGTCGGGCAGGGCCGCGGCCACCATCTCGCAGATGTCGAAGACCTTGATGTCGTCCTCCTTGTCGAAGGCCTTGAGGCCGTCGGTGAGCATGGTGGTGCAGAAGGGGCAACCCAGCGCTACGGTGCCGCCGGCCTTGGGCAGGACCTTGATGCACTCCTCGGCGCGGTTCTCGTTGACCCGGGGCGACTCCTCCTCCATCCAGAAGCGGCCGCCGCCGGCGCCGCAGCAAAACGAGGTGCGCCCGTGGCGCTCGAGCTCCACGAACTGCTTGCCGGGCAGGGCGTTGATCACGGCCCGGGGCTGATCGTAGATCTGGTTCCAGCGGCCGAGGTAGCAAGAGTCGTGGAAGGTCACGGTCTCGCGGCCGTTGCCCTGCAGCTCGAGGCGCCCCTCGGCCAGCAGCTCCGCGATCACCTCGGAGTGGTGATAGACCTCGAAGGTCCCGTTTTCGAACTGCGGATACTCGGTTTTGAGGGTGTGGTAGCAGTGGGGGCAGAAGGTGATGATCTTCTTGACGCCGTACTCGTTGAAGGTCTCGATGTTCTGCTCCGCCATCATCTGGAACAAAAACTCGTTGCCCGGACGCCGGGCGGGGTCGCCGCAGCAGACCTCCTCCGGAGCCACGGCCACCTTGATGCCAGCGGCCTTCATTACCTTGAGCAGGGCCTGGGTCTGCTTCTGACAGCGGTTGTCGAAAGAGCCCGCGCAGCCCACGAAGAACAGGTACTCGAACTCGATGGGCTCGTCCTCGTCGAGCAGGGGGGTGTCCTCGTCGGCCCAGTCGAGCCGCTGATCCGAGCCGATGCCCCAGGGGTTGTAGTTGCGCTCGATGCCCTTGAAGGCCGTGGCCAGCTCCTGGGGCATGGACTCCTGCTCGAGCACGAGGTTGGTGCGCATCTCGAGGATCTTCATGGGGTGCTCGATGAACACCGGGCACACCTCGCGGCAGGCGCCGCAGGTGGTGCAGGACCAAAGCGCCTCGGTGCCCAGGTAGCCCTCGGAGGGATCGCCCTCGGCGCCCTCGGCCACCAGCGGCTTGAGGGACTCGAGCTTGTCCTTGAGCTCCGCCACCAGCTCCTGGTCCTTGGCGGCCTCCGCCTTGGCGATGGCGCTGAGCAGATCGCCGCGATCCCGGCTCTCGTAGCGGATGTCGTGCACCAGCTTCATGGGCGAGAGCGGCTTCTCGGTGAAGTTGGCCGGGCAGTAGTTGGAGCAGCGCGCACACTCGGTGCAGGCGTAGTTGTCCAGGATGGATTTCCAGGTGAACTGCTCGTAGCGCTTGACGCCCCAATCGGGCTCGGCGTCCTCGTCCTCCTCGTCCTCGTCGAACTCCAAGTCCAGCTTGGGCATCACGCCGGGCTGGCCGTGATCCCGAAAAAAGATGTTGGGCAGCGCGCCCACCAGGTGCACGTGCTTGGAGTAGGGGATGTAGTTGAGGAAAAAGAGCACGATGAGCACGTGGAGCCACCAGGCGGTGGCGGCGTGGGCGTGCAGGTAGCCCATGGAGGCGCCCTCGTAGAGCGCGGCGAAGCCCGAGACCATCACCGAGGCGGTGGCCGGGACCCCCGCGGCGTCGGTGGTGGCGTAGTGGGCGCCATGGGCCATGAAGTGCGTGACGCACAGGGCCATGATCATGCCGAGGATGAGCCCGGCGTCCAGGTTCATGGGGATCAGGCGGGGCTTGATCACGATACGCCGGAAAAACGAGTAGGCGATCACCACGATCACCACCGCGTTGGTGGCGTCGAGCACGTACTTGAAGGCCAGGGCCGGGGCATAGCCCACGAACCGCTCGTAGCTGAAGGCCGGCCACACGCCCTGGATCAGGTACTCGAGGGTCCCCACGGTGATGATGAGAAAGCCCCAGAAGATCGCCAGATGGTGAACGCTGGAGTGAACCCGGCCCTCGTAGCCGCGACCGGGCTGCTCGGCCACCTTGCGCTGAAACAGCCAGTAGATGATGACGTCGGCCCAGGCCCGGAAGTCGAAAAGCTGCTTGACTGGCTCGGGAAAACGGGGATCGGGCTTGCCCCGGATGATGCGCTTCACGTACCGCGTGATGGTCCAGGCAAAGGTCGCCAGGGCCGCGAGAAGCAGCACGCCGAAGATGACCTGCCAGTAGGTGGCGTCCGAGTAGTGCATTTGAATCGTGCTCCCTGCATCCGGACCCGTCGCCAGGGCATCACCTGCAACATCCGGAGATTGTTCGTTCGGGGGCCATACTAGTGAGCCACCGCCTGGGTGGCAACGATAAAGTTGTCGAGCATAACCCACTGGCATTACACGGAAAAACCGCGATTGCCCCCAGGAGGCAACGGATCGGGATCCCGCCGCGCCGCACAGACGGGGCCGGGGTCCATTCGAGCGCCCTGGTCGGCTTACCTCGTGTTTCCCCTCCCTTTTGAAACCCGAATTGAAGCTTTCGAGAT
>CAYFWA010000625.1:0-2001 GCA_964346625.1 uncultured Myxococcales bacterium | reverse complement strand
CTCCCCCTCTCCGAATTGAAGCTTTCGAGATTTCGAGATCCGTCCCCTCTCCCCGCTGGCCTGTCCTCGAATTGGAGCTTTCGAGATCCGTCCTCCCCGTCGGGTGCTCCCCGTCAGGTGGGTTTGTCCCACTTCGGGGGGCCCCAGCTCGGGGGACCCCAGCTCGGGGGGCCCCAGCTCGGGGGGCCCCAGGTGGACTCCTCCCACCGAGAGGGATCCCACTGGGGTGCGTCCCAGGCCGGGGAGTCCCACTGTGGGTGGGTGCGGGGGTTGGCCGGGGGCACCTCTTGGGGCTCGGGCTCGGGCTCGGGCTCGGGCTCGGGCTCGGGCTCAGGCTCGGGCTCGGGCTCGGGCTCGGGCTTGGGCTCAGCCTTGGGCTCAGCCTCGGGCTCAGCCTCGGGCTCAGCCTCGGGCTCAGACCCAGCCTCGGTCGCGGGCGGCTCGCCCGGTGACGAGGGGGGGCGGGAAGCCCCCTGGTCGTGTCTACCCGCCGTGGTCAATCCTCGTTCTCCAGCAGCCGCGCCAGGCTCGCGGCGTCCATGCCGGCCAGCAGCGCGGCGGCGCGGCCGGCGATGTTCTGCAGGTGCTCCACGAAGCGCTGGTCGTGCTCGGCCACGAAGTGGTGGGCCAGCTCGTGAAACAGGATCCCCAGGGTCGCCGGGGTGAGGGGGTTGGCGAAGTCCACCTTGCCCAGCACGTTGAACTTCAACACCCCGGTGTCGGCGTCGAAGGCCGCGTCTTCCACCAGGCCGTCGAGGGTGGGCTCCTTGCGCACGAACACCACCGACAGGCGTCGCCCCAGCAGCCGCTCACCCAGGTAGCGCACGAAAAAGGCGAAGCGCCGCTGCACCGGGCTGGGGTTCACCGGGCGCTCGTTGAACTCGCGCTCGCGCCGGTGCACGTAGTCCTCGACCGGCTCCATGACGCGCACCAGGGCCGAGTAGACCCCGCGCGCCATGGCGCAGGTGTCCACCACCGTGCCCCCGAGCTGCCGCGCCCGGTCGTTGATCCGTTCGGCGCCGCCGAGCAGGGCGCCGCGGGGGAACACCCGGGCCACGTACTGCTCCAGGGCCCGGTCGCTGATCATCTGCCGGCCGATGACCTCCTCCACCCAGCCGTCGCGCAGCTCCTTGCGGTTGAGCCAGTCGCCGCTCATCAGCCCCTCGAGCAAAAGCGACTTGAGGGTCATCTTGTAGTGGTCGGTGGCGGCGTCCCGGTGATCCGCCAGTGGGACCCGCTGCTGCACGTCCACGTGCCAGGGCACGTTGATGGGCTCCACCGGGATGCCCATCTCGTAAAGCTGGGGCGACTCGCCGCGCCGGGGGTGGAACAGATCCACGCGGGTGGGCAGCTCCGTGATGCGCTCCACGCCGTGGCGCACCACCACGGTCTCGAGCAGGCAGTTCCACAGCGACAGATACAGCCGGGGCGGCTTGATGCGCCGGTCGTTGACCGTGAGGGTCAGGTGCTTGGGCGGGATGATGAGCGAGAGCTGGGTCACCGCCACGTGCACCTCGGCCGCGGTGGAGCGGCGCCGGAGGGTGAGCCGCGTGCCCTGCCGCCGGTCGTTTTCCGCGACGTGCCGCCCGGCCTCGTCGAAGACCACCGTTCGCCCGATGGTGTCCACGATGGCCGAGTCCATGGCCGAGATCAGCTCCTTGAGCCCGCGCCCCTTGCGGCCCCGCTTGGTGGGGGAGTCCTCCTTGCCGCTCAGAAACACCGTGTAGACCAGGTGCTCGCGCACGAACCCCCGGGGCGCGTCGTCCTCGATGGTGATCTCGTGCTCCCCGATGGTCACCGAGACCTCGGTCACCTCCTCGTCGAAGGAGTTCTGGATGCCCTCCTTGAGCAGGGACCCCAGGGGGCGGCCCGCGTTCATCCGCCGCCAGCCCTCGTTGGAGATCTCGAACCAGTTGTTTCGGGACACGGGCTCGTTTCCTTTTCGCGCGCCCGGTCATTATAACACGCGCAGCCCGACCCGGCCCGGCCCGACTCGGCTCG
>CAYFWA010000624.1:0-4655 GCA_964346625.1 uncultured Myxococcales bacterium | reverse complement strand
GGGGGCGTTGGGGGCGTTGGGGGCGTTGGGCGCCTGGGCAGCTGTGGCGCTTCTTTCGGGCTACGGCCTGGTGCTGGGGGCGTGCAAGGAAGAGGGCGGCTCCGCCGGGGGGCGGGCCAAGCCCCAGGCCAAGGCGCGACTCGAGCGGTTTTGGAGCTGCGTCGAAAAGGCGAAGGAAAAGGCACGGCCCGAGGAGCAGAGGTTCTTGATCTCGCGCTGTGTCTCCGAGGGGAAGCTCTTTGGTCGGTCCAACTGCAACCAGGTCTGGAAGGCGGCCGAGAGCGGGGCGCCGGACGAGCGGGCGCGGGTGGTCGCCGCGGGTTGCGGCCAGCTCTACTGCCCGCATTTGTCGGCGCCGAAGCCGGGGCTTTGCACGGAGCTGGAGAAGGTGGCGCGTGAGGAGGTCACGATCCCGCGCCAGCGCTGGCGCGAGCTGTTTGGCGCCATCCTGCGCGCGGAGCTAAGGGGCGCGGTGACGGACGCCGCGCGCGAGCGCACCCTGCGCACCCTCGCCTCCGCCTTGGTGTTCCCGGGCCGCGCCCGGCCGCGGCGTCCACCCCGCGCTCGGGCTGGCCGGGCCGAGCCGCGCGTCCGGTTGCCCGGCGAGGGCAAGGTACGACGCGTGAGCGACCCGGGCTTCGTGATCCGGTTGAGCCCCGACGGCAAGCTGCGCCTGGGGGACGCCGAGGCGGCGGTCTCTCAGAAGGCGCTGCTCACCCGGATGAAGGGCGCCCCGCAGCCCGTGCGCGATCGCGGCGTGCTGATCCACGTGGCCCGCGGCGTGCCCAAGGCGCGCGTGATTCGCCTTTTCGATCTGCTCAAGCAGGCCGGCATCACGCGGTTCGCGGTGAAGATGGGTGGGAAATAGCGCAGGGCGGTCGCAGCGCGAAGGGGCGCAGTCGCAGCGCGAAGGGGCGCGCCGACGCCGCGCGGAGGGGCGCGCGGGGCCTCAGCTCGTGGGGGCCCCCCGACTTCCGCGGCCGCGCGTCGGCGGGTTGGGGTGCGGCATGCCGGCCTTTTGCAGGACCTTCACCGCTACCCAGATGGGCTTGCCGGCCGAGACCGCCAGGGCGATGAGGTCCGAGGGGCGGGCGTCGATCTGGTGCTTGCGGCCCCGGTGGTCCTTGACGGTGAGCCGCCCGATGAAGGTCCGCTTGCGCAGGGCGATGACCTCCACCCGCTGCAGGGTCCCCAGGGCCTGGATGGCGTTTTCCAGCAAATTGTGGGTGAGGGGGCGTGGCGGGCTGATGCGCTTGAGGCCGAGCTGGATGGCCTGAGCCTCGCGCAGGCCGATGACGATGGGCAGCAGGCGGGTCTGCTGGCGGTTTTCCAGCAGCACGAAGTACTGCCCCTTGGCCTTGCCCACGCGGTTGACCGACATGCGGACGAAGCCGGTGTGCGGGGACTTGGCGCCGGCGCGCGCGAGGGGAGACGGCCCGGCCCCCAGCAACAGCACGCCCAGCGCGCCCAGCGCGAGCAGCGCGCCGAGGGTGCCGAGGGTGCCGAGCCCGGCGCCGAGGGCGCGGGAGGGCCGCAGCCCGGGTCGGCCGGGCCGGTGGGGCCGGATGCGTCGGCCGCCCGCGCCACCGGCCCGCGCTGGCCGTCTTGCCTCCCGCGTCACTCCCTGCCTGCAGCGCTGCATCGGTGCCTCCTTGGACCGGCGGTGGTCGCCGACTCTACGTCGTCGCTCGAGGGATCAGTATAACAGGGTGGGAGGCGACGCACGAAGCGGCGGATCCGCGCTGGCGGGCGCTGGCGGGCGCTGGCGGGCGCTGGCGGGCGCTGGCGGGCGTTGGCGGGCAATGGCGGGTGCTGGCGGGCGCTGGTGGGCTCGCGTCGGGATGAATGACGTTTCGCCGCGGGACCGGGGCGGTCATTCCACCACGAAGGTGGTCTGGCTGGTGGCCTGGTCGGGGGCCAGGGCGATCCAGAGCCAGGGGGAGCCGCTCTCGCGGAAATAGCAGGCGTCGCAGGTGTCCAGGGCCGCGAGGTCGGTGGCGGCGGACAGGGCGTTGCCGTCGCGCTTCACGCTGCTGACCGCGGCGGCGGGGACCCAGAGCTGCACGCGGAGACCGGCGTATTCGGAGCCGGGGGTGTAGGTGAGCTCCACCGCCGGGTCGGCGCTGCCCGCGGCGGCGCCGGTGAGCGACAGCGCCGTATCGTCGTGCAGGGTGCGCTCGGTGGTGGCGCCAACGGCGGGCACCAGGCGGCCCCACAGGCGCCCCGGATGGGAGGCGTAGGAGTCGATGTGGTCGTGGGGGGCCTGCACCGGCGACAGGGTCATGACCGTGGGGCGGAGCATGGGCACGATGGCGCCGGCGCCCAGATACAGCGGCAGGGTCCCCAGGGACGCCTCCACCTCGAGGTCCGCGGGGCCCTCCTGGGCCTCGCCGGTCCACCAGTCGATCCACGACCCCGCGGGCAGCGGCACCGTGCGCGTGGTGCCCCCCTTCCAAAGCGGCGCCACCAGCAGGTCGGGGCCCGACAGGAACACGCCCTCGGGGTGGCGGCCGTCGGCCGGGTAGGCCAGGCCGAAGGGTCGCACCGTGGGTCGGCCGGTCTCGTGGGCCCGCCGCGCCAACGTGTAGAAGTAGGGGAACAGGCGGATGTGCAACCGGGCGTAGCGCTTGAACAGCGACAAGGTCTCGGGGGAAAAGTGGCTCTCGCCGTAGTCGGTGAAGTCCCAGGGGTTGTGGTTCTCGCCCCCGCCGCCGTACTGCATGATGGGCAGCAGGGCCGCGTACTCGGTCCAGCGCACCATCACCTCGTGGGTGGGCCGGTGGTGGCGGTAGCCGCCGGTGTCCGAGGCGAAAAACGGGTAGCCCGACACCGACAGGCCGGTGCCGGCCCGCACCGCCGAGGGCAGCCCGCCCACGTGGGTGGCCTCCTCGTCGGTGTCGCCGAACTCCTTGTAGTCCGAGTCCAGGTCCCCCGGCCACACCACCGAGGCGTAGCGCTGGCCGCCGATGGTGCCGGCGCGCACGAGGGTGAACACTTCGGGCAGACCCAACGGCTCGGCGTAGGCCCGGTGGAAGAACGTGGCGTAGTCGCGGTTCATGATGCGCTCGTCAGACCCGTCGTGAAAGGAGAACTGGAGCCGCACGTCACCCAGGCCGACCTGGACGTCCTCGGCGTAGTCGAGCTTCCAGCCCTCGATGCCCCGGTCACGGGCCGCCGCGACGCGCGCCTGCCAGAAGGCCATGGCGTCGGGGTGGGTGAGATCCAGCAGCTTGCCGAAGCGCTGGAACACGAAGGTTCCCTCGGGGAACCAGCCCCCCAGCTCGGCCCGGGGGAAGTCGGGGTCTGTCTCGTCGAGGTAGGGGGTGTTCCACCCCGCCAGGCGAAAGCCCCGGCGGTGCAGGCTGTCCACCATGGCGGCGGGGTCGGGGTAGCGGTCCGGGTCGAAGTCCATGGTGTTGTAGCCGCTCTGATAGGGCCGATCGACCCAGATGGCGCCGGTGGGCACGTCGTTTTCCCGGATGTCGCTGGCGTCCTGCAGCACCATGGCCTGGCCGCTCACCACGTTGCGCCACTGGATGGGGGCGAAGGCCCACTTGGGCGGTATGGCGGGCTGGGCGGTGAGCGAGACGTACTGCTCGGGGATGGCCAACGGCTCGGGGGCGGCCATGAGGTACCAGCGCAGCGCCCCGTCGTAAAACACCATTCGGACGCGCTCGGGGTCGGTCTCGGCCACGTCGAAGAAGCCGGGGCGCTTGGAGTCGCAGAACACGCCCCAGGCGCCCGTGGAGATCAGCAGCGGGATCCGGATGTGGGCCTCGTTGGAGGCGCCCTCGTTTTCCATGACGAACATCTGCATGGCGATGGTGCGGCCGCGGTGGGCGAGGCTGTGAAACACCTGCCCCAGGCCGTAGTAGTTCTCCCCCGCGGGAGCGGCCAGCTCAATCCAGGTCCACAGCGTGTTGGGGGCGTCTGCCTCGTCGCGGTTGGCGTCTTGCACCTCGAGCTCCAGACCGAAAGCCCCCAGGTCCTGCGGCGTGACGTGCAGCACCGCCTCGCGGCCGTCCGACAGCCGGACCTCCAGCGCGCGCGCCCCCGCGGGGTCGCCTGGCGCGGGCGTGACGTCCCGCAACACCCGCTGCACCGTCACCCACGTCAGCCCCTCGGGCTCGTGAGGCCCCTCGATGGGATCGTAATACAGCAGCGTGGGATCGTAGTTCTGCGTGGGATCCCAGGCCTCCACCTTGGCCACCCCAAACCCCCCGGGCGCGATCTCGGTGCGCACCGCGCCGTCGGCGTCCAGCAGGCGCAGCTGAAAGGGATCGTGCTCGATCTCGAGCACGTAGTCGCCATCGGTCAGCCGCACGGGCGCCTTGGGATCCTCATCGCAGCCCGCCACCAGCGCCAGCGCCCCCAGCATCAGCAGCAGCGCCAGCGCGGCGCGCGGCCGGGCGCGGGGCCACGGGCCAGAGGATATCTGAGGGCGAGATACCAGCGTTGACTTGGGCATGGAAACCTCCGCGCACGAGCATGCCACAGGCCCGGGGGGGGAAGGAACTGTTCGCCAGAGGGAGCCATTTGCTCGGCATGGGTGGGGGGACGCGGGCGCGAACCCGCGCGCCTTGCGCTTCATTTTTTCTATCCTGCCCGTCTGTCGGGCCGCCTGAGCGGCGGCCCGACCCCAGCCACCAGGCCGG
>CAYFWA010000623.1:0-4667 GCA_964346625.1 uncultured Myxococcales bacterium | reverse complement strand
GGGCTCGTGGTGATGCTCGCCATGGCGCTGGGCCGGCGTAGGGCTCGCGAAAGAACAGGTTCGAAGGACCGAGGGCGCCGAGGCGTAACTGTGCCAAGGAGCGAGAAGGCCGAATATCGGGGAATATTCGGCCGCCGAGCGACGCAGGCACAGTTAACGGATCGGCGGACGAATCCCGAACTTGTTCTTTCGCGAGCCCTTACGGCTGGCCCGCCCGAGCTGCTGAGGTCGATGACCCTGCCCGTCTTTCGGGCCGCCTGAGCGGCGGCCCGACCCCAGCAACCAGGCCGGATGGGGGAGCCGACGCCGCGGTGCGCGAAATTCTGCGCACTTGAGCGATATCGTGCCCGGGCGCCGCCGTTCGGCCCTCGGCGAGGCGCCCGGGGGCCGCCGCAGAGGGCGGGGGGCCAGTGGC
The DNA here is from genome assembly GCA_964346625.1 of uncultured Myxococcales bacterium. Classification (GTDB taxonomy): domain Bacteria; phylum Myxococcota_A; class Polyangia; order HGW-17; family JAJRWW01; genus CAYFWA01. The sequence continues at coordinate 4,252 of CAYFWA010000623.1, read as the reverse complement.
GCGCTCGGCGGCGACCACAGCGCAAATGGCTCCCGTTGATCTCCGTTGATCAGGCCCTGTAATCCGTGATATGATAATTGTATATTGGGTTAAACTGGGCTTTTCTTCCCGAGAGACCATCGGCTAGAGGAGCACCCACGAGCTGCGGGAGGGCCGATCATGGAACGCTCAATGGATGACTGGTGTCATCGGGGATTCGGGGATTCGGGGATTCGGGGATTCGGGGATTCGGGGGCCGGCTATCAGGCGTGTGCTGGTGCCGCTGCTGACTGAAAGAGCATAAGGCCAGTCGAGTGGAACGCAGGGCCCGCCTCGTTCTTCGTCCATCTAGCCATCGCCTATGTCTGGCTGGTCGCTGCTGGCTGCAGCAGCCAACGTGATCTAAAGTCGAGCCAGGATCCCAAGATGCTCCAGGCAGATCCCTCCGCTCCGCAGTGTGGATTCGAGATCGTAGATCCGCCGGAGGTAATCCCGCAAAGCCCATGCGTACCCGGGCCCGAAGCGCAGGTCGTGCTCGCGTCCACAACGGTCTCCAGAGCGCACGGCGAGCCACGGGAGCAGACCTTCCCATTCGTAGCGCCCACGGGCTGGCTGTGTGCCAAGGTTAGAAACGACGGAGCCAAGGGCGCGATCTCCATCGACGGCCGTGAGGTGATCTCGGCGAGCCAGATGGGCCGACCCATGCGGGAGGTCCAAGGGGTCATCCCGGCGACAGGGGGAGGCCACACCCTCTCGACCAGGCTGACCGGACCGCCGGGACGGTCCGCTACCATCACTGTGTACCATCACCCCGGCGATGTGAAGGACCCTCCGCACCACCCGGTGGACGGCTCCCAGGGCATCATCAAGGGCGCCAACCTGTGGGCCGACCCTCCACGCGTCACTCCGGCCAACGAAAACGGGGTCGACGATCTGACCACTATCCGCGCTTCGATCTCGGTCGGCCGTTGGCCGGGCAGCTTCGCGGCACACGAGGTGTCGCTCACCTACGATGTCCAGGTCTGGCGGGCCGACGGCTGCAGCCTCGTGCGTACCCTGTCAGGCTCGCTCCCGGTGAACGGCGAGGACATCGTCGTAGGAATCGAAGCCACCTGGGACGGCCGCGACGAGGGCGGGCACTGGGCCCCCAGCGGTACCTACTACTACAGCGTGCGCGTCTTGCTCGAACGTGCTCACGGGGGCAACGTAACGCTACTCGACACCCTGCAGACGCAGGTGCAAGCCCTGGAGGTGATCAACAACGACCGATGGGAACGAGTGTCCATCGTCAACATGGATGACAGTGACCGCAAGCTCGACCTCGTGTGCGTCCGGACCGAGGAGTCGCTCCTGGACGTGACCTTTCAGGCCTTCGCAGCCGGGACCCTCCTGGGCGAATCCACCTACGGTCCGCAGCAGGCGTCAATCGTCAAGGAGGCCGGCAACTACACCGAGGTCTGCTTCTCGGACGTGCCTGCGCCTGCTCAGTCTGGACCCGACTCGGGTCTCGATCTCGTTGTCCTGATCAACGTGGCCCCCGCCGGTCCACTCGCTCCCGTGAGCATCCGGCCTCCCCCTCCGGACGCTGCGCCCGTGCCCACAGTGCGCACCGTACCCCTGGCCGCGGATCTCCCCATCGATCCGGCGGTCGCCATCGGCCGCCCGCCCTCCGACCCCGTGAACAACGAGCGGCTCTACCTGGTGGTCAAGACCTCCCTGGGCGCCGCCCCGCCGCAAGGCCAGGACTGGACCGACGTCCTCTACCTGATGGAGCACGTCTCCGGCCGGATCTGGCGGACCCCCGACTTCGTACCCATCAGTGTATGGCACTACAAGAGCCCTCCCCCCCTCAACGAAGTGATCACTCGAACCCTGGCCCCCCGCCACAACGTGGCGCTGGCCTACGCGCCCAACGACCACACCATCCCGACCTACTCCGGTGACGTAGATCTCACGCAGGGGGGGCGCTTGTATCTGGCCTACGGAAAACCGCAGCCATCGACAGTTCCAGAGCAAATCAATCATTTGCATATTGCGCTCTCTCACCCCAATGATTTCTTCGTCTGGACGGGTCACGCTCCTTTAGGTCCTTTGAAAAGCCCTATCGCCTCCTTCGAATCCAGCTCGGAGCCCGGCAACAGAGTGGGGGTTTCGTTACTTGCCGAACCGGGCAAGGACGCGAACCCGCGCCTGGCAGCCAAGGTAGCTCCCGAATTCGGGATGTATCGGCTTGCCGTCTCGCCTTATTGTGATGGAATCCGCGAGTGGCGGCTCCGTGACAGCAACGACTGGTGGGTGATGCGCGATGGGATCTGCCGGGAGCTCGTGAGGTACCGGTGTGACACGAACGACTGCGAGCGCGATCCCGCGGACGTGGAGTCCACCTGCGGTCCGGTGGGCCCCTATCCCTCGGGATTTCCACTGCCCGTCTTCGACACTGATGGGGAAAGCTGTGATCTGTCCGACTAGGGCGACCTCCCCGAGCGCCTTCGGCGGTTGGATCCTGCTCGTCGGATGTCTGCTGCTCCTCGTATCCGGCTGTGGTCGCCCGGTCACCGAGCCGCCTCGTTGCGGGGACGGCCGGGTCGATCCGGGCGAGGTCTGCGACGACGGGGACAACAACAGCGACACCATGCCAGGGGCCTGCCGCACCGACTGTAGACCGGCGCGCTGCGGGGACGGGGTGGCAGACCCGGACGAGGCCTGCGACGGAACCGACCTGGCAGGTGCGTCGTGCGGGTTGCTGGGCTACTACGGCGGCAGCCTGGCCTGCCAGTCGGACTGCAAGCTGGAGCTGTCGAGCTGTGAAGAGGCTGGCTGGTGCGGGGACGGAAGCATTCAGCCCGACGAAAACGAGGAATGCGACGATGGAAACGAGCTGGATGAAGACGGTTGTAATGAATGCCGCATCGACGAAATTCTCATCAGCTCCATTGATGAGTATTGGGGCCACCGTCCTCACGCGGTGTCCGTGGATGATACGGGACGCGCACGTGTGATTTGGACCACTGAGCCGTTTTTTTACACGATTCCTGATATTACCATCGCCTATCGCGATTTCCGACCGTCCGGCACATTCACTGTCCCTGAGTTGGTTTTCGACCTCGTTGACCCATCGTTTCCTGCTGAAATCGGGTTTATCTGGCCGGACTTAGTACTCGTCGAATACCCTACAGCACACTCCAGCCTGATTGTTTTCCAGGAATGTTGTGAGGAGGCGTTCCTAGAGGAGCCACTGGACGGCTCGGGGACCGGAGTATTCCGTTTGTACCTACCGAGTGCGCATCAACCAGACATGCACCAAGTAAACGCCTATACGACTGGAGATCAGGTGCGACCGCGCGTGGCCGCGCTTCACAGCGGAGAATCGGTGGTGGTCTGGCAGAGCGACGGGCAGGACCAATCGGGATGGGGAGTCTACGCGCAGGCCTACAGCCGAGACGGAACCCCGCTGAGCCCCGAGGTTCAGGTGAACGAGGCCACGGCCGGAGATCAGAGGCGTCCGGATGTGGCCCTGCTAGAGGATGGCGGATTCGTGGTGGTCTGGGAGAGCTTTGACGAGGCCGAAGTGAGTCAGGGAGTGCTCATGCGGAGGTTCGAGCCCGACGGTACCCCGCGGAGTGCGGAGACCCCGGTCGCCGAAGAGCTGCCGGTGGACCCTGGGCAACAGGGGCCGCGGGTGGCAGCGGGAGTGGATGGCTTCGTGGTGGTCTGGCAGTGCTGGGCCGTTGATGGCGACGGTTGGGGGGCCTTCGGTCGGAGGTTCACCACCGACGGCACACCAATAACTGGGGACCTGGAGCTCGCCGAGCAATGGCAGGACGATCAGATCCGCCCGGCCGTGGCAATGGATGGCTCCGGGTCCTTCGTAGCGGTCTGGGAGGACCGATCCAGCGGCGACTGGTACGTCCGTGGACGCAGGTTCGAGAGCACCGGCCAGGCGATGGGTCCAGAGATAGAGGTCAGCCGGCACGAAGAGCTGGGACGCGGATACCCCGACATCGACATGACGCCCGACGGCCGCTTCGTGGTGGCGTGGAACGTGGAGAGGATCTTCGCGCAGCGATTCCTCCCCGACGGAACCCCCATCGGGATGGCACCGTGGTGAGCGGCGCCCCCAGCAACGGAGCCCGGTTCGGCCGGCACACCATCGGGCTCAACCACAGCGCGGTGGGCATCGAGAACGTGGGCAACCGCCACCACCCCCTCACCCCCCGTCAGCTCGAGGTCAGCGCCCGCCTGGTGGAGCTGCTCGCCCTGCGCTACCCCATCC
>CAYFWA010000622.1:0-4671 GCA_964346625.1 uncultured Myxococcales bacterium | reverse complement strand
CGCCGGTGTGCGCGCCGGCGTCGGCCGGGGCGTGGGCCGGGCAGTGCGTGGAGTGCCTCGACTCGGCGAGCCACTGCGCCAGCGCCGACCCCGCCGCTCCGGTGTGCGACGCGGACAGCCGCCTCTGCCGCGGCTGCGAAGCCCACGCCGAGTGCGCCGCCCCGCTGGGCGCTGGGGTGTGCATCACCGCGACCGGGGCCTGTCTTTCCCAAAACGAGATCTGGTACGTGGACGAAGACAACTGCCCGGGGCCGGGCGATGGCTCCGAGGCCAATCCGTTTTGCCGGCTGCAGGATGCGGTGGACGCGTCCGCGGCAGCCCGCAGCGTCATCTACGTACAATGGGGGACCTACGACGCCATCCAAGTGGAGAACCTCGCGCCGTTGTGGATCGTGGGGGTGCCCGGAGCGGAGATCGTCGTGGACAACCAAACCTATCCGGCGGTGTCCATCGGCAGCGATAGTGATGTGCGGTTGGAGGGACTGCTGATTCGCGGAGAGCGGGACACGGGGAAAGGAATCCTGTGCTCGGGATCGCCCGGAGATTCCAATCTCACCATCGTCGATTGTTACATTGAGGGCTTCAGCCACGACGGTGTGTATGCATACAGATGCGGGTTGGACCTGGCCGAGAGCACGGTCATTGACAACGAGAGACGTGGGCTAAATATGGACCAGAGCTCGCTGGTGGCGGATCGAAACACGATCGTCGGCAACCATGGAGGGGGAATTTCTGTCTACCTGCATTTCGATGATGGGTGGTTCATCACCAACAACCTCATCGCGAACAACGGCACATCAGGTTCCTATGTGGGCGGCGTGAATCTCATCTTTCCGCGCCCGGGCTCGGTGTTCGCGTTCAACACGGTGGTGGGCAACCAGGCGGACGCACTCTATGCAGGTGGGGTGAGATGCGTGGACCCTCTCACTCTCGAGAACAATCTCCTGTATGGAAACTCGGGAGACGACCTCTCGGCAGAGTGCACGTCGATCCATGGTTGGACCACGCTGGACGGTGATCCGCGGTTCGTGGGTGGCGGTGACTACCACCTGGCGCCTGGGTCGCCGTGCATCGACGCGGGGGACCCGGCGGCGGCGCTGGATCACGATATTGACGGGCAGGCGCGGCCGCAGGGGTCGGCGCCGGACATCGGCGCCGACGAGGCGGGCTGAGTCCGAGGGGAGGGACTGCATCATGAGCGCGAATCGGTTGAGTACAAGGATCGTTCGGTCCGCCAGGGGATTGACGCTGAGCGTCGGGGTCTGCTCGATTTTCATTTCGGTCGCCGGATGCTCGGATGATCCGGACGGGGTGAGCTCCGATGCGGGCAGGGACGGCGGGAACGAGGCTGACGCAGGGATGCCCTGCAGCGGGCCCGAGGACTGCTTCATGCCGGCGGCGCCGATCTGCGACACGGCCACGGGGACCTGCCGGGGTTGCGAGCCCGGCGCGGGGGACTGTGCAGAGCAACGATCGGAGACGCCCCATTGCGCGCCGGCGCTAGGCTCGTTCGTCGGGCGGTGTCTCGAGTGCTACGAGACGGCGCACTGCGAGGGATCCCCCGCGGGACGGATCTGTGATCCCGGAACTCACACGTGTCGGCCGTGTGAGCCGGGCTCCAGCGACTGCGCTGCCTTGGCCGCGGAGCGGCCGGTCTGCGTGCCTCAGTCGGCAGACGCGCGCGCGGGACAGTGCGTGCAGTGCCTCGACTCGGTGGAGCACTGCGCCTTGGATCCGAGTAAGCCCATCTGCGACGAGGCCACGGCGCGTTGCCGGGGATGCCGCGAGCACACCGAGTGTCAGTCTCCGGTGGGCGCGGGTATTTGCCTAAAGGATACCGGAGCTTGCCTGGTCGAGGATGAGGTGTGGTACGTGGACGACAACACCTGCCCCGCCCTGGGGGACGGCAGTGAGGGCAACCCGTTTTGCAGTCTGCGGGACGCGGTGGAAGCGGTCACGCCGGGCCGCAGCACGGTGTATGTGCGGATGGGGACCTACGAAGATTTTCCGATTTCAATCGGAGGCGACTTCCCAGTGTGGATCGTAGGGGGACCGGGAGCGCAGATCCTGGTGCGTGACGAATGGCGGTCGGCCGTGAGCATCTTCAGCCCGATCCAAGTGTCACTGGATGGGCTCTCGATCCGGGGGGAAGACCTCTCGAGATCGGGGGTCGAGTGTCTCGGAAACGTCGCATCCCGACCCACTGTCACGGTGCGAGACAGCCATATCGAGGGTTTCCTTTGGGGTGGGGTGAGAGCGGACCACTGTACTCTCACGCTGATCGGAAATGCCATCGTCGGCAACGACGGGGGCGGAGTGATCAGCGCCTACGGCAATGTGGTGGCGGATCGGAACGTCATCCGGGGAAACCTGGGAGGCGGGATGTCCCTGTATATGGGTGGCTACGCCGATTCCTACAACTTCCGGATCACGAACAACGTCATCGCGCTCAACGGCTCGGTAGGTTCGGAATTCGGTGGCGTGGAGCTCGGGTTGCCAGGGCTGGATTCGGTTTTTGCGTTCAATACGGTGATGGACAACGCCTCCGATGTGGCCACCGCTAGCGGGGTGCACTGCACGGAGACGACCAGCATTGATAACAGCGTGCTGCATGGAAACGAGGGTGGTGATTTTTCTTCCCTCTGCGACGTGGTCCACGGCTGGACCAGCGCGGACGGGGATCCGCTGCTGGTGGGGTCGGGCGACTACCACCTGGCGCCGGGGTCGCCGTGCATCGACGCGGGGGACCCGGCGGCGACGCTGGATCACGACATCGACGGGCAGAGCCGGCCGCAGGGCACGGCGCCGGACATCGGCGCCGACGAGGCGGGCTGAGCGCCCGGGGGGAGCAGGAGCGATGAAACACACAACCATGGGCCGGGTGAACGTGAATCGTGGACGGGGTTGGGCGTTGGGATGGTTGGGTGTGTTGGCGCTGGTGGGGGGTGGGCTGGGAGGCGTGCTGGGGGCCGGGTGCGTGGGGGCACCGAAGTGCGAGGCGCACCAGGACTGCCTGCAAAGCGAGTGGTGCGAGCAGTGGTCGGGGCGCTGCAAGCCGAACCCGTGTCTGGAGCGGGGGGCGGGGGAGCTCGTGGAGTGTCACGGGGAGCGGCTGGTGACCTGCGACGCGACGGGGATGCCGGCGGTGACCGAGTGCGGGGAGCCGGGGTGCGACCCGGCGCGGGAGGGGTGCCGGGACTGCGTGCCGTTTTCGGGGAAGTACTGCGACGCGACGTCGATCCGTAACTGCGATAAGGACGGGGTGGGGGTGCTGGTGGAGGAGTGCCCGCTGGGCTGCGAGCTGCACGACCCGGACGGGGCGGACGGGGCGGGGGTGCCGGAGCCGCGGTGCAAGCCCTGCGAGCCGGGGGAGGTGGGCTGCTACGACGACCTGCTGGTGGAGTGTGACGCGGACGGGGAGCCGCTGAGCATCGTGCCCTGTAGCTGGGGCTGCGACGGGGGACGGCTGGACTGTGACGAGTGCCGGCCGTCGACGCACACGTGCCGAAACATCAAGTACGCGGTGCGCTGTGGGGCCGACGGGCTCATCATCGAGGATGAGCACTGCGAGTATGCGTGCGTGGAGGAGGGGGCGCCGGGGGAGTCGGCGCGCTGCACCGAGTGTGACCCGGGGACCACGGCGTGCCAGGGCGACGACGAGGTGACCTGCGACGCCGAGGGGTACGTGGCATCGCGCGAGAGCTGCCCCCATGGCTGCAACCCGGACCGGGAGCGGTGCAACGAGTGCTCGCCCGGGCAGGACGCGTGTGAGGGCGACGAGCGGGTGGTGTGCAACGCGGACGGAGAGATCACCTTCACCGAGAGCTGCGCCTACGGGTGCGATTCGGGGCGGGTGGAGTGCAACGAGTGCGTGCCGTCGCAGATGGCGTGTGAGGGGGACACCCAGGTGACCTGCGGGGCCGACGGGCGGGTGGACAGCCAGCGGAGCTGCTTGCTGGGCTGCTACGCGGCCGAGGGGCGCTGTTACGAGTTCGTGCCCGCCAATTTGACGGCGGGCGACCTGACGGCGGGGACTGCGGACCTGTCGGTGACCGATCCCGCGGCCGCGGTGGTGATCGACACCACGGCGTGCACGGTGACGGTGGACGGCGCCGACGAGACGTCGGCGGCGGCGCGCACGGCGAGCCAGGCCAACGGGGTGGATCTGTGCGTGCTGCCCTATCGCAACGTGGTGCTGTACGCGCCGGTGACGGTGGGGGGCGACGGGGCATTGGCGCTGGTGGCCAGCGGGCAGATCACGATCTCCAACGAGGTGGATGGCTCGGCCTATGGCGCCCAGGCCGGGCCGGGTGGGGCCAGCGCGGGCGACGGGTACGCGGGCAACGGGCAGGAGCCCTCGTGCACCCAGTATGAAGGGGGCGGGGGCGGCGGCGGCGGCAACGCCGCGGCGGGCGGCGACGGCGGCGACGACAAAGACTCCAGCCCGCTTCGGCTCGGCGGGGACGGAGGGCCGGCCATCGGGGACGCGAGCCTGTCGCCGCTGTATGCGGGAGGGGCGGGCGGCGAGTGCGGGGCGCGGCCGGGATCGGCCGGTGGTGGCGGCGGGGCGATCCAGCTCGCGGCGGGCGTGCGCGTGCGGCTGAGCGTCACCATGGCGTGCTTTCGGCCCCGGCTCCGTCGTTCCCTCGACGCCCGTAATCTGTAGGCGAA
>CAYFWA010000621.1:0-4674 GCA_964346625.1 uncultured Myxococcales bacterium | reverse complement strand
CCCGTCGCCCCCGCTGGCCCCGTCGCCCCCGCTGGCCCCGTCGCTCCCTGCCGCGGCGCAGGACGCACGCTCTGCGGACCCGTCTGAGGCGAAGGGCTGGTCGGCGCTCCCGTCGGCGCTCCCGTCGACGCCTCCTTGGGCACCGAAGCCGTCCACGGTTCGCCCACCGAACGGCCCAGGCTAGACGGCAACCCCTCGAGCTCCGAGGTTTCCAGGTGGTCCTGGTCCCTCAATCCATCCCGCGCCCGCCCTCTTCGCCCCCCATCGTCCGCCCGCTGCAGCTCGAGATCCAGCGGCAAGCCGCGGTCAAAGCTCCCCGAATCGAGCTCACTGAGATCGATGGGCTCGTTTCCCACCGCTCGGTTGGGCCCCGTCTTCTCGCTCCCTCCCCGTCGGCGCGCCTCCGCGTCCCAATCGCGCCGGTCCGCCCCGGCCGGACGATCTCCCGTCCACGCCGGCAGGAGCTGACTGCTGCGGCTGCGTTTTCGCGACATCGAGCTCTCCCCGAACCAGGTCACCCTAGCAGCATTCGCCCCCCCATCCAAGCCACACCCCATTCCATTACTCCATTTCATTCCCGAATATTCAGCCCCGCTCAGCCCCGCTCACCACCGGACCCAGCCACCACCGGACCCAGCCACCACCGGACCCAGCCACCACCGGACCCAGCCACCACCGGACCCAGCCATTATCATCGCCATCATCGCCATCATCGTCCCAAACCACCCCGACACCGATACCCTACTCCTTCGGCAGTCCTCCGTCATCCCCCCGCGAAACCCAGAGCCTCGGGGTCCGGGCGCGGTTCCGAATAGTTGGCTGTGATTTCGGTGGGATACAAGGAAATCCGGCATACAGTGCTTTCGCGGAGCCTCTGAAACGCATTCTGAGGCGTCCGCTGGCCCCTACAGGTACCCGATTACGCAGGCGCACGGTTCCTTGGTGTTATCAACGCGCCCGCAAAAACGGTCTAAATACGGCGTGTTATGAGCCGTCGGTTAAGCTTCCAACTTTCTGGATCCGCGCCCTCGGGGTCCCGGCCTCAACGCCACGAATTCCGTCCCCACGATCCCTCGGAACCTCAGCCCCAACAGCCGCACAAGCATCTGATATCATATAAAAATACCATGCTGTAATTTTTCACACGCGGCACAAACCATTCCTTGACAATGCCAGGCCCATGGTCTATCAACTATCACCGTCGCACCGAACGGGATCACCGATTGGTCGTCTTGTTGCGGGGTGGAGCAGCCAGGTAGCTCGTCGGGCTCATAACCCGAAGGTCACAGGTTCAAATCCTGTCCCCGCTACTCCCAAAGGCCCAGGCCAACGCCTGGGCCTTTCCTTTTCGAATCGCAGGGTTGGCTTGGGGCGCCCTGGCCACGGCGGTGGCCCTGGGTGATGCGCTTCCGGCAGGTTCGCACCGTAGATGCAGATGCGTCGCGCAGAAAGATGCGTTTTGTACACGTCGCCTGCGGTTGCCAGGTTCGGTCGCCGGGTTCGGTCGGTTCCACCTCGCGCTTGTCCACATGGACCACCACGACTTGCGCCGTTCACCGCGCGGCGGTCACTGTTTTGAGTCCAGCCATCCGAGCCATTCAATCGGCCCCACCAACTCGGTGGGGCCTTTTTTTCAACAGCAGTTCGGTCGCCTTCGGCCGGGGCTTCGTCGTACAAGGGCTGGACTACAAAGGACTTTCCGCCCGCGCCCGCCCCGGCGCGGCTCTCGGCGACGGCGGAGGAGAGAACCCGTCGGGCCCCCTCGGAGGCGTTCTCGAGCCCGATCCGGCTCTTTGGATCGGAGAGCGGGGAGAGAGCCGGGGGTCGCGTTCAACAGCCCGGGCGCAGCGAGATCGGCCGTTCAACAGCGGCCCGCGCCGAATCTTCATCTCCTGTTGGGGGCGGCCCAAAACGCCCCCAACAACAGGAGCTCACCCGGGCGGTGAAGTTCCCGGATGGCGGCCTCATCGGCAACGACGTCCACCTTGTCCTCGGCCCACAATTCCCGCAGGAAAACAACCGAAAACATGATAAAGTAGCGACTGCTGAGCAGAACAACCTATCTAGGAAAGGTGAAACGGCTGATGAGACGTGTGAAATGGCTGAGCGTTTCTGGTGTACTGCTGTTTTTGCTGGCGGCATCGTGCGATGACAGCACTGGGATTCCAATGGGTTCCGAAGGTGGGGCGTGCTACGGAAACGGGACGTGTGACGCGGGGTTGGAGTGCAACGCACAGAACATCTGCGTCGAATCAACGACTGTAGACGGCTGCGGAAATGGTGTGATCGACGCCGGTGAAGAATGTGATGATGGCAATCTCGCCAACGGCGACGGCTGCAACCTCCGATGCAAGCATGAGACCTCCGAGCCGGAGCGGCTGGAGGAACCCTACTACCCACCGGGCACCACCGCCGAGGATGTGCCGGTGGCCATGACCGAGTGCACAGACGAGACGACCACCGGCAGCTACGCGCCAGGGCCGACAATCGATGTCAACGTGTGCGTCTACAGCTATCTGGACGGTGTCGGTAATGGCTACGACGACTCGGAAGTCCGCTCGGACATGGCGGCTGCGCAGGGGTACTACGATCAGGCGGGCACCGCCATCAACCTGAATCTGGTGCACGTGGATGTGCTCACTGGCACAGCTGCTCAGACCGATCCCGAGGGGAGCGAGATCACCGCCCTGCTCAACGATCTGCGGACCGACGCCGACGCAGACCACCCCGGAGCGTGTGACGTGGTGGTGGGCTACGCAAACTCCCTCGACGGTATTGGCGGCCGAGGCACCTGGCCGTCCGCGGGGCTGCACACTTGTGTCGTCAAGGCCGGCAACGGTCCGAGCGGCTACACAGCCGCGCATGAGATCGGCCATGTGTTCGGTCTCTATCACACCCATCAATCAAACGAGGGCTGCTCGGACACGCCAAGTGACGACGGCTGCTGGGAGGACGAGTCCGGCTGCTCAGCACAGTGTCCCAACACCACTGACACGCCCGCTGAGAACGTGATGTCCTACTACTTCTGCGACACGCCATCGACCGACTCCTTCACCGACTGCCAGACGCGGCGGACGCGGTGTTTCATCACGAAGATGTTCTACGAGTGTGTCGAGACCGCCACCGGGCAAATCACGAGCCCCGCGTCCGGCTCCAGCTTTGGCGGCGACTTTAACGTCTCAGGTTCCGTTCAAGACCTGGATGGCATCGACGTCGTCTCTATCGCCATCGATACACTGCCAGACTGCCGCTTCCGGCTCACGGGCTTGGGGGGCGTGACCAGCTACAACTTCGACATCACCGTCCAGCCGGACCACCCCGACTGCCAGCTCACCGTGGGCACGCACACCGCGGGGCTCTGGGTGGCCGACAGCTGCGGCGGCGCGGAGCTGGTAGACACGATCCAGTTCGAGATAGAGGACAGCCCCGTGGACTGCACCTCGGGTGTGTGCTGCGACACGAGCACCAACACCTATCGCAGCTCGAGCTACGTATGTCAGACCGACGCGGATGATGAGTATGGCTGTCCGTGGGGCACGTCTCCGGGCGATGACGTGGGGATCCACTATCGCGACAGGTACTGCTCCGGGAACAGCAGCAGTTGCGATGGCAACTACGGCTCGTGGGGGACCTGGCAAGCGCACGACAACTGCAACTCCTCGGAGGTGTGTGACTCCGGCTCCGGGACCTGCGTTACCACGCAGTGCACGTCCGGCGTGTGCTGCGACACGAGCACCAACACCTACCGCAGCTCGAGCTACGTGTGCCAAACCAACGCGGACAGTGAGTATGGCTGTCCTTGGGGGACGTCGGCCGGTGACGATGTGGGCATTCACTACCGAGATATGTACTGCTCCGGGAGCAGCAGCACCTGCAACGGGAGCTATGGATCCTGGGGCAGCTGGCAAGTGCACGACAACTGTAGCCCCACAGAGGCGTGCCAACAGGGCAGCACATCGTGCCACCCCATCTGCACGGCGACGAATCGGTGGAATCCCACATCCGACATCGAGACGGACGACTGGGGGCAACAGGAAACGCAGAGCATCAACGTGCCCATCAGCGTCGAGGTGCGAGAGAATGGGCTCGGTCTCGAAGTACAGGTTTGCAAAGTAGGGGACACTTTCAACAATGGAACCATCCGCCTTGAGTTGTATGACGGCGCCACCAACAGCACCTGTGGGCTCTTTTCCGATCTGAACACCAGCAGCGGCGTCGGCTGCACCGCGTGGTACAACCTCGTCAACGACACCGGCTACACTGAGGGTGAGCAGTTCGGTGGGATCTGGAAAGTGGTGTCGCCTGCAAGCTCAGCGGGAGACTGGTCGGGCTCCAGCGGCTGCAGCCTCACCGGCGGATCGCAGACTGGAACGTGCTGGAACGGGATCAGCATTACATTGACCCGCACATGTCTCTAGTCCTTGAGCAAGCGCACGTTGTGTGCGTTTCTAGGTTTTTATCCCTGTTGTGCCCATCTATGCTCTCCCGCGTAGCTTCCTGGCGCAAGGGCTCCGAAGATGCGCCGAAAGTAGCCCCTGGCCGCTAATTCTAACATAGGAATTCCGGGTCCGGGACGGAGGCTGCGGACCGGGCGGGCAGGCTTGGCTTGCGGTACGCTTGTGTCCTTCCGGCAAGCGTGCTTAGCTGGGATTCTGGCCCGCGGTAGGCTCATGC
>CAYFWA010000620.1:0-4675 GCA_964346625.1 uncultured Myxococcales bacterium | reverse complement strand
GCCGGGATGGATCGGCGGCCTGAACGATCAGATAATTCGTGATCGGGGCCTTAGTAGGCTTCCACCTCAACGCTGCCGAGGTACCAGGCCGACTCCGAGCCGTCGTAGTTGCCATCGTCGTAATAGTAGCGCAGGGCCACGTTGGCCGCGGCGGCGGCGTAAGGCGAAAGGTCCACCTTGACCGTGGCTCCGTTCACATTGGCGGTGTAGGTCCGAACCGCACCCAGACTCGAGGCGCATGAGCCTGACCCCAACAGGACAGGGGTGTACACTTGAAGTGTAAACATTGGGGGTGCACCGTTCACATCACTGGGTGCACATCGAGGACACCATACATCGACACCTCTGCGCTCGTTCCCTACTATAGCCCGGAGCCGCTCAGCCCGGTGGCGCAGCGGGCTCTTTTGCGGGCCAAAGACGTGGTGATCAGTCCCCTGGTGGAGGTCGAGTTCGCCTCGGCCATCGCTCGCAAGCAGCGCACCGCCGAGCTGGATACTCCGACCGCCAATCGGATCCTCTCGACCTTCCGACAGCATGTCGCCGACGGACACTATCGTCGCCTCGCGCCCCGCATCCGACACTTCGACCTCGCGCGCGAATGGCTCGGACGCTTTTGCACCGCCTTGCGGACGCTCGACGCCCTGCACCTCGCCATGGCCAGTGACGCCGCCTTGACGTTGCTCACCGCGGACCAGGTGCTCGTGCAGGCAGCGGCCCAGCTCGGCGTTTCCTGTCAGACACTTTCTGTCGCGAGCCCTTAGCACCACGTAGCCGTCGGTGCCCGGCGCGGCGTGGACGAAGGAGGCCCCGCCCTGCAGCCGGCCCCCTTCGACCCGGGCCGCCTCCCCGTCGCACGAGAAGAACGCCGCGAAGCAGTCGTCGCGGTGATACAGGATGGGCAGCGTGAAGCGGGCCTCCCCGTGGGTCACCTGCCGGCCGGGCCGGCTCTGCGAAAAGAAGTCCGTCCTGTGCGTATCCGCGTCCTGTGCGTATCCGCGTCCTGTGCGTATCCGCGTCCTGTGCGTATCCGCGTCCTGTGCGTATCCGAGGATCGTGACCCGGAAACAGCTCGGGAACCCAGCTCAGCTCGGGAACCCAGCTCAGCTCGGGAACCCAGCTCAGCTCGGGAACCATAGCTCAAAAACCATGGCGAAGAACTATAACGGCAAAGAACGATAACACGGACGCGGGACCCCACGGGACGTCGCAGATCTGGCGCCAGGGCACCACCGCCCCCTCGGAGCGGGACTGGGCCGTCTGCCCACCGTAGACGACCCGCCGCGCAACGGGGCGCGTCTCGCCGCGGGATTCGAGCAGCGAGGTCAGCCGCCGCAGCGCGGCGAACGCATCGCCTGGCAGGGTCTGTCCCGACTTGCACTCGGCCAGCAGGACGGCGCTGGCTTCGTCGAGGACCAGATCCACCTCCAGCCCCCGGTGACGTCGTGGGGCCGGGCGCTCGGCGCGGCTGTGGTCTACCGCGGGCGGGCGCGCCTTCGGGTACGCGGCCGGGCGCGCATCTGGTCGATGCGGGCCAGGCACTCGGCGCGGCTGCCGTGCTCCATGTCGGAAAACTGGATGGGGGACTCGAGGGCCAGGGCGAGCTCGGAGTCCGTCAGCCGCTTGCGCTTGTGCATGATCCGCAGGATCCGGTCCACCCAGCGGCGCCAGTAGCGCGAGACCCGGCCGCGGCAAAAGTGACGGTAGCGCCGCTTGGGGCTGGGCAGGATGGAGGCCAGGTAGGCCGCCTCCTGGGGCTCCAGGGCGCTGGCGTCCTTGCCGAAAAGATGCCAGGCCGCCCGCCCGATGCCGAAGATGCCGGGGCCGAACTCGATGACGTTGAGGTAGATCTCCAGGATCCGGTCTTTTTTCAGGTGGCGCTCCAAATACCAGGTGAGCACGAGCTCCTGGAGCTTGCGGGCGAGGGTCTTGTGGCGGCCGAGCAGGACGTTTTTGACCATCTGCATGGTGATGGAGCTCGCGCCGAAGACGAACCGCCCCGCGATGAGGTTCCTGGCCAGGGCGTGGCGAAACTCCCGGGGGATGAAGCCGTGGTGATAGAAAAAGCGCGAGTCCTCGGTGGTGAGGATGGCCTTGCGCAGATGCGGCGAGATCTGATCCAGGGGGATGAAGTCGGGGTTTTCGGGGCCCACCTCGAAGCCGAAGCGCCGGCCCCCCTCCACGATCTCGTGGCCGAAGGGCCCCTCGAGCCGCTCGGCCGACAGCTCCCAGGGGATGTCGGTGACGCGGCAGGAGCGGTGATCCACCGACCCGCCGAGCGAGACGCTGTTGGTGGTGAGGTACTTGAAATCCGCCTCGGCGTGCAGGCGCAGGGCGAAGCGCCCGGCCACGCGCATCCCCCGCAGCTTGGGCGCCAACCCCCGCGGGATCGCCCGCAGGATGCGGCCGCAGGCCACCCGGGGGATCTCGGCGGTGAGCTTGATGCGGGGCTCGCCCCGCAGACGGTAGACCTCTGCGCTCAGGCGCAGCGACACGCCCTGGCGCTCCAGGGTGGCCTCGGGGATCTGCAGTAGGTCCCGCCCCCGCAGGTAGCGGCCGCGGACGCGGGCTCGAAAGCCGATGTCTCGCACCGGCTGGCGCGCCAGGTAGCGGTGGCGGACGGTGAGCCCGGAAAGCGACGCCTCCCCCTGGAAGCGAAACTCCCGGGGGGTGAGGGCGAGCTGCAGGTCCACGCCGAGCTCGGCCCGGCCCGGGTCGGGCACCAGCTCGGTCTCGAGGATGGGGGCGAGCTTGTCGAGGCCGAAGCGCTCGGCCTCCACGTCCAGCGTTCCCTCCACCGGACGGATCCCGCCCCCGCTCCCATCGGTGCGGGCCAGGCGCACCCGGCCCGCCGCCGTCCAAAGGGGCTCGCTCACCCCGCCGTAGCTCCCGCGTAGCTCGAGGTTCAGCCAGCCCCCGTCGGCGGGCTGCACCGTGCCGGCGATGTCGGTGAGCACCAGGCTGTCGTGCAGCCGCAGCCGGACGCCCGCGACGCTGAGCTGCGGCCAGCCTCGCAGCCGTCCCGCCCGGGTCCGAAAGGCCACCTGCACCGAGCGGGCCCGCAGCGGATCGAGCCCCGGCCACCCGAGCCGCACCCGGCGCAGGGTCACCCGGGAGCGCCCCCCGGGCACCAGGCGCGCCTGTAGCTCCGGGGCGCGCAGCGCCGCGCCCCGCTGGCGATCGCGCACCCGCAGGGATCCATGACGCAGGGAGATGGCCGACAGCTTCACCGACATCCGGCGCGGCTGGCGCTGGCGACGCAGCCGCGCGAGCAGGTCCGACAGGTTGTCCGAGCCATCGGCCAGGCGCTGCACGCAGATCCGGGGGCGGTGCACCACCACCTTGCGCAGGGCCAGCTTGCCGGACAAAAGCGGCCAGAAGTCGTAGCCCACCTCCACCCGATCGGCCTGCAAAAGCGGCTGATCGGGGCAGTCGTTGGGGCCGGCCACGCGCACGTTGCGCAGCACCATGCGGTGCATCCCCCCCTGCACCGAGCCGATGGAGATCTGGCGATCGAAGCGCCGCTCCAGCGCCGGCACCACGCGGTGGCGCACGATCCAGGGCGCCAGCCGCGGCGCCAGCAGGGCCGCGGCCGCGGCCAGGGCGCCCAGCACCACGAGGATCACGCCGAGCACGATCCAGCGCCGGCGCCGGCGCCCGGGCCGCGGCGGCCGGGACCGCCCCGATGGACGCGCCGCCCGGGGCGGTGGCGACGAGCCACCCCGCCGGCTGTCTCGCTGTCCATCCCGCCGGTGTCGGTCCTCCCCCTGCCGGTGTCGGTCCTTGGCCTGCCGAGGCGGGCGGTCCGCTCCGGGCTCCGGGCGCGAGGGGGCGCCGGCCTCGGCAGGCGGGGCTTTTCGGGGGGCCTCGGACATCTCGTCTGTCTTCCGTACCACGAGAGGTCAGCCTACCCCCAAAACCCCAGGGTCACCAAAATCGCAAGGAGACCGGCCGCGGCCCGGGGGCGCTGGCGACCCGGACGGGTTCGCCTCGGCCTCCGGCTACTTGCAGGTGAGGGCGAAGATCAGCCGGCCGGCGCGGTAGCGCGGGCCCGCCAGAAACAGCGTGCCCCCCTGGTCGATGACCAGCTTGGTGCGCAAAAGCCGCTTGGCGCCCTCGAGCCGGGTCCGCTTGCGAAAAAGCGAAAGCTGGAGCTGCAGCCGGGGCTTGCGCCGCCGGGCGCGCAGGCGGGAAAGGAGCTGGGCCTCCACGCGGTAGGGGCCCACCAGCGCGGCGCGGGTGAGCCGCCCGGTGGCCAGCGGCAGGGTCTTGGTCCCCAAAAGCTCGAAGGACCGAAAGACCTTGAAGGGCTTGGCCGCGAGCCGCGAGCGCAGGTGGCGCAGGTTGGCCGGGAAGGCCCCCGGGGTCTTGCGCCCCTGGATGACCAGCACCTTGCAGCGGGCCTGCAGCGGCGCGGCCGCCCGGCGCGCCGGCGCGGCGTGGGCGACCCGGACGCCCACCGCCTCGGGCACGGACAGCGGCCCGGACATCGGCGCGAGCTCTGCCAGGGCGGCAAGGCCCGCCAGGGCGGTGAGGCCCGCCAACACGGCGTTCAACGTCCAGCCGGGAAGGCGGCGCGACCGCGGGAGTGGTTTACGTAGCCTCATGTGCGGAACCATCCAAAATCGGCAATCGGCAATCGGCAATCGGTAGCGAATGCAGCGCCCGTTGATGCGGC
>CAYFWA010000619.1:0-4679 GCA_964346625.1 uncultured Myxococcales bacterium | reverse complement strand
CCAGGGGCAGCGGGGGCACCAGGGGCAGCGGGGATGCCGTGGGCACCGGGGGCACCGGGGGTACCGGAGGCACCGAGGGCACCGGGGGCAGCGGGGATGCCGGGGACACCGGGGGCGCGGGCCACCCGGAGCCCGCCAGTCGCCGCCCCATGGCCTTCCTCCGCGTCGAAAACGACGGCCCCCCGATCCCCGAGGACGCCCTCGAGCACATCTTCGACCCTTTCTACAGCGGCGACGACCAGGGCACCGGCCTCGGCCTGTCCATCTCCGCCCGCATCATCGAGCAGCACGGCGGCTTCATCGAGGTGGAAAACGCCCCGCCCGGCGTGGTGTTCACCGTCTGGCTGCCCAGCGCCTCCTGAGCCGCGCGGCCGCGCGACCGTATACATCGCTTCAGATCCTCGGGTACCCTGTTTCGTATACACGAGAATCGTCCCGATACTCTCGGCCCGAAACAGCCCCCGAGGAGGTCCCCATGAGCTGCGACCCTGCCAAGCCCCCGCTGCGCCGCGACGCACTGCTCGGACCCGTCCTCTCCGCCGGGCTCGCTCTCACCATGGGGCTCTTTGTACCACTCGGCCTCGGTTCCACCGACGACGCGCGGGCGGGCTCGGTCCGACCGGGGGGCACGCGCACGGCGCGGCTGGACGAGACGTCCAAGCTGACGCGCCAGCTTGTGGGCCGCTGGCGCCTGGTGAGCATCATGCGCAACGGCAAGGCCACCCGCCTGCCCCAGCGCTTCGTCATCTACTTCGAGCTGAAGACCGACGGCACCGCCGTGGTGTATCGCCGGGGGAAAAAGCAACCCATGAAGCGCCTCGGCCGCTGGAGCGTGCAGGGCAAGCACCTCGTGTTCCAAAAGCGACAAAAGGGCCAAAAGGGCCAAAAGGGCCACCCGCCCGGGACGGGCAAGACGAGCTCGAGCGCGAAGCCCCAGAAACCTCAGAAAGTCCGCTTCTGGCTCAAGGGCGACACGCTGACCTTCGAGAACCCGGGCAGCCAGAAGAACATGCGCATGCGCCTGAAGCGGGTCCCCAAGCCCGGCGGGCGGCGTCCCTGACCAGCCCGACGCTCAGCCCGACGAGCGGCCCGACGAGCCTCACTCGATACGAAACCGCTGCGTGCGCCAGGTGGTGCCGCCGTTTCCGTCGCGCACCACCACGTGCAGGTGGCAGGGGCCCGACTGCCGGGGCCGCCACCTCACCTCGGCCACCTCGCAGGAGGGGCCGGTGCCGGCCTCGGGATCTCCCGCCGCGCAGGGCACGAACACCTTCTCCTCGCGCATCTTGCCGCAGTCGGAAAACCAGGAGGCCACCAGGTTCACCTCCGCGGGAGGGTCCCCCTCTGCCGGGCGCAGCTCGTCCACCGAGGCGGGGTCCACCTGCACGCCGATCTTCACGCGGTAGTCCTCAAGGTCGGTGCCGGACGCGGCCGGATCCAGCACCACCTCGCCGCTGCCCAGGGGGCTGCCGCGCAGGGTCAGGTGCTCGATGGCGGGGTTTTCGTTGTGGCGCTCGCCGTCGAAGACCACCACCCGCTTGATGGCCAGCAGGCAATCGTCCGACGGCGGGGCCTCTCCGGCCAGCAGCGCCCCGCAGGCATCGAAGCCGTCCAGGCTGTCGGTGGCCAGCAGGTTCACGAAGAAGGTGTGGGGCTCCCCGTCGTCCGGGAAGGCGTCGAGGGGCACCCGGTAGCGCAGGGTGGGGCCGATGCCGCCGAGGCAGAAGCGCGCCCCCGGCGCCTGATCGCAGCGCGGGGGCTGGCCCCCGCCCTGGCTGAAGGCGTTGGCCAGGCAGGTGGAGATGGTGTCCCCCACCTTTGGGATGCACACCAGCCAGACCAGGGTGGGGGCCCCGTCGGGCCAGTGCACCAGCGCCTCCAGCTCCACCTCCGCGCCGGGGGGCACGTCCGGCGGCTCGGAGTCGATGGCCAGGATCTGCGGGTTCTCGTTGAGCTGCCCCGCCGTGCGGAACTCGTCGCCGCAGCCCGCCCCGGCGAGCGCCAACGACAGCGTCAATCCCACCGCCCGTGCCAGCGGCCCGGCGATCGCGAGCGGCCCGGGCGCCCCGCGGGGCACACCCGAGGCATCCACGTCGCGTCCCCTCGCCCCCTCTCGCCGAGTCCCCGGGCGCTCCTTCGCGCCACCCTCTCGCGCGCTCCGCCTGCGCTTGCAGCCATTGTGGTCCACTGTGGAGGATCGAAACATGGCTCAGAACGCCCCCTTGATACCGATGGAGGGGATAATGGGCAGGCCCATGACGTAGCCGCGCTGGGTGAAGTTGAAGTTGTAGCGCACGAACTCCTTGGCGCGGAAGTTGTACACGTTCTGGATGTCCAGATAGAGGGTGAGGATCCACTGCTGGAACACGAACTTCTTGTCCACCCGCAGATCGAGCTGGTGAAAAAGCGGCAACCGCTCCTCGTTCACCGGGCCCGGCAGGCCGATGTACTGGTCGGCGTCGGCGTCGTAGATGCCCCCTTGCAGGAAGGTGGCGGGGTTGCCCGAGGCGAGGCGGAAGCGCAGACCCACCTGCCAGCCCCCGGGCCAGGTCCCCGACAGGATGAGGGTGAGGATATGGGTCTGGTCGAAGTCGAACAGGCGCCAGGGCTCGCCGGGCCCGTCCTTGCGCTCGGAGCGCAGGATGGTGTAGCTGAGCCAGCCGAAGCACTTTTCGAGGCCCAGAAAGCCCGGGCAGTCGCGATCGGGCATCTTCTTGATGAGCAGCTCACCGCCGTAGATGCGCCCGATGCCCTGGTTGGAGCGGCCCTCCAGCGCCACGCGGCCGTCGCGATAGATGGTCATGCTGGAGCCCACGATGGCGTTGTCGATGGTCTTGTAAAAGCCCGTGGTCTCCAGGGTGAGCGAATCGCGGATCTTCCAAAAGAGCCCCAGGCTCGTGTGCAGCGAGCGGGCGTGGCCCACGTCGGGGTTGCCGCCGGACACCTCGTAGATCTCGGGGAAAAAGGGCTCCTGGTGGAACATTCCCACCGCGGCGTTCAAAAAGAGCTTCTTTTTCAGGAGCTCGTACTTGCCCGTGATGCGCGGATCGAACACCCAGCCCTTGAAGGGACCGAAGCGCAGATAGTCGAGCCGCAGGCCCGGGATGAGGGTGAGCCGGGAGGTGGGCTTCCAGGTGGCCTCCAGATACAGCGCCTGGCTGTAGAGGGTCTCCGAAAGGCTCGCCTCGTTGGACTCCTGGCTGGCGATGGGCTCGGGGATCTCCCCTTCCGAGGGGATGGGAGGCGCCGCGAAGCTGACGCTGGACCACAGGTGCTCCCCCTCGTTGCCCGCGGTGATCTTCAGGCTCTCGGCCACCCGGTAGGTGTACTCCAGGCGCCAGTTGATCCGGCCCACGCCCAGCTCGAAGCGCAGCGACTCGCTGATGAACACGTCCAGCAGGGAGTAGCCCCCCGACAGCGTGGCCTTGAGCTCGTGGTCCCCCCAGCGCCGGCCCCAGGCCACCAGGGCGTTGTGAAACAGCGTGGTCTGCTTCACGCCCTCCACGTCGGCTCCGAGGCCCGTGGGGTTCTGGAACACCACGCGCACCCGGTCGTCGGAGCCGAACACCAGGGCCTTGAGGTTCCCCCCGAGCACCGGGTAGTCCAGCATGGCCTGGTAGTCGTAGTAGACGGGCGCCACCGTCAGATCCACGCCCAGCAGATCCGGGGGCAGCACGCCCAGCACCGCGTCGATGTGGCTGCGGCGCGCCGCCACGGCGAGGCTGCCCTTGCCCACCGGCCCCTCGGCCAGGGCGCCCACGTCCCACAGGTCCACGTCCAGGTAGCCGTGCCAGCGCTCCTGCTTGGCGGCCCGGGTCTGCACGTCGATGATCCCGCCCAGGGCCCGGCCGTAGCGCACCGAGTAGTTGCCCGGCACGAAGACGATGTTTTTGAGGATGTCCGAGTTGATCACCGAGGTGAGCCCGAAAAAGTGATAAAGCTGCGGGATCTCGATCCCCTCGAGGAACACGCGGGTGTCGCCGGGCGCCGCCCCGCGCACCACCAGGGCCCCGGAGCCGAAGCTGGCCCGGGCCACGCCGGGCATGTTCTGGATGGCCCGCAGGGCGTCGCCCTGGGTGCCGGGGATCTTCTGGATCTCGGGCAGCGCCACGGTGTAACGCGAGACCTCCTTGCGCTCGGCCTTGGCGGTGACCACCGTCTCGTAGGGGTCGTAGGAGCGGCGCTCCACGTAGTAGTCCACCTTGAGCCGCTCGCCCGGATCCAGCGACTCCTGCACCCGGAAGGGCAGGCAGCCCGGGGCGCGCACCTCCACGGTGTAGCGTCCGGGGGGGAGCTTGGGGATGCGGAACCGCCCCTTGGCGTTGGCAAAGGTGCGCGTCACCACCCGGCCCGGGCCCTTGACGCCGGGGACCTTCTGGAACACCAGCACCTCGGCGTCTGTCAGCGGCTTGCGCGTGCCCTTTTCCCGCACGCGCCCGCCCAGCGCGGTGGCTCCGCCGTCGGCCGGGTCTCTCGGATCTCCCGGGGCTGCCGGGGCTGCCGGGGCTGCCGGGGCGCCCTTGGCTTGCAGAGGCGAGCCCGGGGGGCCGCGGCGGTCCGGCGGCGTGTCGGGCGGCGTACCGGCCGCGCGGCGCGCCGGCGGTCGCCTGGGCGAGGGGCGCCGGGCGGCGGGACCGCCGTCCCCCGCGCGCCGGGGTGGGGGCTCAGCAGGCATTTGC
>CAYFWA010000618.1:0-4679 GCA_964346625.1 uncultured Myxococcales bacterium | reverse complement strand
GGGAAGGGGACCGGGGGAAGGGGATCGGAGCACAGCACGTGGGAGCGGATGACGGACCGTGGCAGGGGGAGCGGCCGGGGAGGGAGAAAGGCTTGGGTCAGGGCTGCACGACGGAGAGGTTGGATAGGGCGGAGACGTTGCCCGCCGCGTCCCGGCTGCGCAGGGCGAAGACCACGGCGCCCGACTCCGGGGCGGAGGGGAACATGGTGATCACCACCTGCCCGTCCTCCGACGGCGCCGGCAGGGAGGCGATGGGGGCCGCCTGCTCGAATTCGGCCTCGTCCAGCGCGGTGCCCGGCTGGTACCGCAGGCTCCAGGAGGCCAGGCCTCCGGGGGACTCGTCGTCGTCGGGCTGGGTCCACACGCACGTGGTCCACGCGCCCTGCCGATCGCACTGGAGATCATCGACGGCGGGAGGCGACACGAGGTCCACCCGCACCTGCCGGCGGCGCTTTTCGGGGGCGGCGTCGGGGTGCGTGCACGACACCTCCAGGGTGGCCTCGTCCGCGAGGGCGACGGCCGGGAAGACCACCAGCCCGTCGGCCTCGGGCTGCACGGTCTCGACCTCCTGGCCATCCACGCGCAGGGTGACCCCGGTGCCAGACAGGCCATCGGCCATCACCTCGATGGTGGACTGCAGGCCCGCGCTGGTCTCCTCGTCGTCTTCGGGGCCGAGGATGATGGGTCTCGCGGCGTCGCCCTCCGCGTCGAGGGTGTGGCGTCCGATGCGGGTGAGCTCGCAGCCCGCGCACTGGATTCGAAGGCTGCCGCTCGCGGTCCAGCGGCGACCCTCCACCTGCGCCTCGGCCTGGAGCTCGATGGCGCCGGAGCGGGGGGGCAGGGTGACGTCGATCAGCGCTTCGCCGTCCACCACCGGCGCGCTGAAGGTCTCGTCGCTCATGGTGAGGGTCACTGGCGTCTGGTCCGGCACGTTCGCCGTCTTCACCACCACCGCGGTCTGGATCCCTGCCAGCGCTCCGTCTCGATCGTCGGTGGCGCAGCTCACCACCCGCGAGGCGTCCCCCAGGATGCTGAGGTTGGGCGCGCGCAGCTCCAACGTCAGGGAGTCCCCCTGGTCAGGGGCGATCTCGGCGCGCAGGTGGTTGTGGCCGCATTGCAGCGAGATCGAGCTGAAGCGGGCCTGTCCGTCTGCGTCGGCCGTGGCCGTGTAGGTCTGATCGCCCGCGCGGAGGGCCACGGCGGTGTGGGCCGGGGCTCGCACCCCCAGGGAGACCTGGACGCCAGGGGTATCGGGATCGATGTCATCGGCGGCGTACAGCGCGCCCACGTCCCGTACCGGGACATCGTTCACGGCCTCGAAGCTGGCGCCGGTTTCGGGGGTCGAGGCGCTGCAGGCCAGCATCCCCATCGCCAGCGCCGTGCCGGCGGCCATCTGTGCGAAGTATCTATTGGTGTCTCGTTTCATCTCCCTGTCCTCCTGATTGGCTCCCTCGCTGGAGGGGCCTGATCGTTCTGGATGGTTTCTGTAATACCGCTTGCGATTCGGGTCCATGTGTATTCAAGAAGCGATCCAGGTCGAGGTACCAGGAGTGCGTGCCGCAGATGGGAGCGTTGCGCGGGAGTTATTTTAGAAAGTATCCAATGGGTTGCGTGTTCCCGGCGGCTGGGTGACGGAAAGCTGCCGGACACCGGGGGCCAGGAGGGGACACGGCGCCGGACAGAAACGTTCAGACCGTGGGCGCGCCGTTGGCCACTTCCGTCCGGAGGGCTACTCTTCCGACCCGCGCTCGAGCTTGTAGCGCAGCATCCGCCGGCTGATGCCGACCAGGCTGGCGGCGGCGGACTTGTTGCCGTCGCTGCGCTCGAGCGCATCCTCGATCACCCGGCGCTCGAAGCCTTCCACGGCGTCCACCAGGGAGATCTCGCCCGAGAGCACCTGATCGAAAAGGAGGTCGGCGCCTTCGCCGGCCTCGGCGTCGACCTCGCCGGGCAACGTCACGTGATCGATCTCCTCGCCGGCGGTCATGGCCATGAGCCGCTCGAGCATGTTCTCGAGCTCTCGCACGTTGCCGGGCCAGCGATAGGCCTGCAGCTTGCGCATGGCCCCGGCCGAGACCGTCTTGAGGGGCTCCCCCTCCTGCTTCGCGATGCGGGAGATGAAGTGGCCCACCAGTAGGGGGATGTCGGAGCGGCGCTCGCGGAGGCTCGGCACGTCCACCGGGATGACGTCCAGCCGGTAGTACAGGTCCTGGCGGAACCCGCCCTCTTCCACCAGGGACCACAGGCGGCGGTTGGTGGCGCTGATCACCCGCACGTCGAAGGGCACCGAGCGGGTGGCGCCGAGTCGGGTCACCTCGCGCTCCTGCAGCACCCGCAGCAGCTTGGCCTGGTTGGAGGGGGCGAGCTCCCCCACCTCGTCCAAAAACAGGGTGCCGCCGTCGGCGCGTTCGAAGTAGCCGGCCCGGGCGCTCTTCGCGTCGGTGAAGGCGCCGCGCTCGTGCCCGAAGAACTCCGCCTCGAACAGCGTGTCGGGCACCGCGGCGCAGTTGACCGCCACGAAGGGTCCCCCGGCGCGGGGACCCTGCTCGTGGATCGCGCGAGCGATGAGCTCCTTGCCGGTGCCGCTCTCCCCGTAGACGTGTACCGGCGCCTTGCGGGAGGCCACCTGCCCCACGAGCTCGAAGATCTCCAGCATCTTCGGATGCTTCCCGATGATGTTGGGGATGCCGTAGACCCGGGTGATTTCTCCGCGCAGCCGTCGGACCTCATTGAGCAAAGCGGTCTTCTCGATGGCGCGCTGCACGGCATGGGTCAGCTCCTCGAAGTCCGGGGGCTTGGTGAGAAAATCGTAGGCCCCGCGCTTGAGGGCGGAGATGGCGGTCTCCACCTCCTTGACCCCGCTGAGCATGATCACCGGCACGGAGGGGTAATCCCCGCGCACCCGGTCGAGCACCTCCAGGCCGTTCATGCCGGGCATGCCGATGTCGAGCAGGATGCAATCGGGGGGCTGAGACTCCACGCGCGCCAGGGCCGTCTCGCCGTCCGGGGCGGTGTCCACCTCGTAGTTACGAGACAGCACCCTGGACAGGAGCTGGAGCACCTCCGGTTGATCATCGACGCAGAGAATGGATGCCATGGTCGCTACTCCTCCCCCGGGGGGGCGTCGTATCGGGAGCCGAGGGCGGACGCGGCGCTACCGGCGCGCCAGCCCCAGCTCGACGAAGGACTGGCAGGTGTCCACCAGCGTCTGCTCGATGGGGCGGTACTCCAGCCCCAGCTCATCCTTCGAGCGAGTGGCGTCCACGCGGGTTACCTTGCCCAGGTTCTTGCGCAGCCAGCGCCAGGTGAGCCGCTTGTCGAACAGCGCCGCCGCGTACAGGGCGAGGTCCGGCAGGCGCCGGGTGCGGATGGGCAGCGCGGGGAGGTGGGGCTTCACCAGGCGCGCCATCTCCTGCATCCACAGCCCCTCGGCGTGCAGCAGGTAGCGCCCCTGGGCCTCGGGTCGCTCCAGGGCGCGGACGTGGGCGTCGGCCACGTCCCGCACGTCCACCAGGTTGAGAAAGAACCGGGGGCAGCCCGGCATCTTCCCGGTGACCAGGTCGCGCAGCATGTTGGGCGACGAGCGGTTGTGGGCGCGGACCTTGAGCGGCCCCATCACCACCACGGGGTTGAGGGCCACCAGCGCAAACCGCTCGGCCGCGGGTTGGGCCTCCCACCAGTCCCAGGCCTGCCGCTCGGCGCGGGCCTTGGCGAGGGGATAGGGCTCAGCCAGGCTCACGGTGGTGTTCCAGTCGGCCTCGGTGAACACGTAGTGGGTGGGGGCGTCGTCGCCGGTGATGGCCGCCACCGAGGAGGTGAGCACCACGCGACGGACGGTGCCGGCGCGGTGGGCTGCCTCGAGCACGTTGCGGGTGCCGTCCACGGCCACGTCCACGATCTCCCGCTGGGGGTCCCGGGCGCTCAGACGCACCGAGGAGGCCACGTGCGCGACCCAGGCGCAGCCGCGCAGCGCCTCGTCGTAGCTGCCGGGCTGCAAAAGATCCCCGGCGGCGAGCTCCAGGCTCGGCTCCCGATCCCGGCCCAGCGCCCGCAGGTGAGCGGTGCGCTCGGCGTCGTCGGGGTTCCGCACCACCGCCCGCACCCGGTAGCCGCGGTCCAGCAGCGCCTCCACCACGTGGCTGCCCACGTAGCCGGTGGCGCCGGTGACCGCGACCCGGGGGGCCGGGGAGTCCTCGAGGGGCGCTTTGGGTTGCTCTTCGGTCATGGGGAAAACCTCCCGCGGCGGTGACCCCCGCCGCCACGGCCGACCCTACCCGCTGCGGCCCCCGCTGCCAACCGGCAGCCGGTGGATCTTGGCCTCTATCCATTGCGCATAGGTCCGAGGCGCTGTCGCGGCGCTTGCATGTTGCCCACAGCAGCGTCGCGCCAACGAGGCCTCTGGGAGCCAGTTGCGTTGTTGGCAACAGTCCAAAGATACACGCGTAATCGGCGTCGCGAGAACAACTTACCCCCAGGGTTAGAGTCAGAATCGTGCTCGGAGAGCCTCGGCGTTACGACAAGCGGCATATTTTACCCCAGAGGACCTGCGAGCCATCGCCGACCACCGTCTGGCGCCCTTGGGGGGCGCGGCGGCCTCTCAACGGCGCCACTGAGGGTGAGTGGACGAGAACAGAAGCCGCCTGGGGCGCCCTTGGGGGGCGCGGCGGCCTCTCAACGGC
>CAYFWA010000617.1:0-4687 GCA_964346625.1 uncultured Myxococcales bacterium | reverse complement strand
GAAAGACGGCGGCCCGAAAGACGGCGGCCCGAAAGACGGCGGCCCGAATGACGGCGCGGCCGAGGCGCTCGTCCACCGGCTCCGCCTGCAGTTGGCGGATCGGGCCCTGGTCACCGGGCGCCAAGCCGCGGCCCGGCGGGCCTATGGCCGGCTGCACGAGGCGGGCGCGCTCACCGGCGACGAGCGGGCCTGGCGTCAGGCGGCGCTGTCGCCCTCGGCCGCGCCCCTGTCTGCCCTGGGCCGGGCCATCCGGGAGCTGGCCTCCCGGGCGCCCGGGACGGCCGCCGGGCTGGCCCGCCCCTACCTCGAGCGGGGCGGGGAGGCGTCCACGGTGTTGCTCGTAGCCCTACGCGCGGCGCTGCGCCAGCCCCGGCGAGACCTGATTCGGGCCCTCGACGCGCGGCTCGCGCGTCAGCCCGCGGCGGCGGCCTGGCGCGCGGCCTGCGCGGCGGTGGGCCGGCCGGCCACGTCGGCCTGCTGTCACCGCGCAGCGGCGTCCGCCCCCCCCGGCTCGTCACCCGTCCGCGAGCCGGATTCGGCCGAAGGGCCTGCGTCGCGTTGCGCCGGCCCGCCCGCCCCGCCGCCGGACGTCGCGGCGAGGCGCGGCGTCGCCCCCCCGCCGCGCTCCGACCCCGCTGCCACCCGCCGCGTCCTGCAGCGGGCCTGGCGCGCGACGGCCCGGGGCCGCCTGGAGCGGGCGCTGGCCTTGCTGGCCGAGCCCGCCCGGACCGACCCTCTGGCGCGGCGCTGGCGAGCCCGCCTCGCGGTGCTCGCGGGCCGCCGGCGCGAGGCCGCTCAGCGGCTGCGCAGCCTGCTCGGGTCCAGCCCCGGGGGCGTGCGTCACCTCCCCGCGGTGCTCGCGGATTTGACGACCCTCGGGCTCCATCGCGCGGCCGTGACCCTGGCCCGCCGGGCGCTGCACCGGGGGGCGCGGGACCCGGCGCTGCTGCGGCCGGTGGCGGCGGCGCTCATCGCCGCGCAGCGCCCCGAAGCCGCCCGCCTCGCGGTGGAGCGCTGGGCGAGCCAGAGCGGGGATCCGGCCCGCGCCTTCGGCTTCGCCATGCGCCGCTGGGCTGCCCAGGCCTCTGGCCGCCAGACCCTGCGCTGGGCCCGCCGCTTGTTGCGGTGGAGGGGGAGCCAGCACCCGCCTACGCTGCGCGCGGTGGTTCGCAGCCTGCGGCGCGCCGGCCAGGGGGCCGAGGCGCGTCGCGTGAAGGACTGGGCCCTGGCCTCCCGCACGCACCCGCGAGATCGTCGCGCCCTCGAAAAGCGACTGGCGCCGCGCGCCCCGGCAGCGGAGCGGGGCCAGGGATCCGCCCCGTCGGCCCGCGCGGTGCGGGCGCGGTGCCGGGGCTGGCGTGGCGGCCCGGCGAGGTCCCCCGCCGCTCTCCAGGCCGCCTGCGCCTACCTGGCGGCCGCGCGGGCCCAGCGCGCCGGCGACCGCGCCCGCGCGGCCCGGCTGCTCGCCCGGGGGTTGGCCCACGACCCCCGAGGCCTCGGTCGTCTGGCCTGGCTGCGGCTCGCCGCCGCCAGCCAGGGGCGACGGTTGTCGCCCTGGATCCCCTGGGCTATCCTGAGATGCTCATCGCCACGGAGCGGTCCGCCTTGAAGGCAACCCCACATCCCACCCCGTCCTCAGCGGCCTCGGGCGCGTTCACGCGGTCCGCGGCGACGCCATCACCGGGGCCGTTTCGCGTCCGCTGGGCGCTGCCGGGGTGGGCGGCGCTGCTGTCCGTGGTGCTCGGGGGCGTTGCCTGCAGTAGTGAGGAGTCGGACGGGTCCGGGGACCCGACGCCGCCCTCCCCGCTGCAGCGGCGCCTGCAGCCCGCCCCCGCCGTCGATATTCAGGCCATGGCCAAGGCGGCGCGGCCCCGCCCGGGGGCCGACCACCGGCCCTGGGTGTTTCGGTGGCCCCTGGACGACGTGGACATCACGTCCCCGTATGGAATCCGGATGCACCCGGTGGTGCGCCGGCTGCTGTTTCACTCGGGCGTGGACTTTCGCGCCCCCCGGGGCGAGCTGGTGCTGGCCTCCGGGCCGGGCCGGGTGCAGCAGGTCGGTCGGTTGCCCCTCACCGGGCTGACGGTGGTGCTGCACCATCCCGGCGAGCTCGCCACGCTCTACGCCCACCTGGAGGAGATCCTGGTGTTCGAGGGCCAGCCGGTGGCCGCCGGGGCGCCGGTGGGGCTCGTGGGATCCACCGGGCGCTCCACCGGGCCGCATCTGCACTTCACGGCATATCGGCTCGTGGGGCAGCAGCGCCATCCCCTCGATCCCGCGGAGCTCGTGGGGCGGGTGGTGGATCCCCGACATCCGCCCCGCCCCGCGCTGCCCCCGCCGCCTCGCGCGCGCTCGCGGCCGTCCGACGGAGCCGCTCCATGAGCGCCTCCGACGCCGCGCGCCGACGCCGCGCTTCGAGCCCGCGCTTCGAGCCCGCGCTTCGAGCCCGCGCTTCGAGCCCGCGCTTCGACCCTGAACCCGAACCCCGAGGAGAGCCGATGACGGAGCTGGAACCCATCGAACGTAAGGAGCTGTTGCGGGTGGCCCGCGCCACCCTGCGCGAGTACCTGGCCATCGGGGTGATCCCCCCGGGCAAGCCGCATCGCAAGCGCCTGCACGAGCCGGCGGGCGCCTTCGTGACGCTCAAGGGCGCCGACGGCTCGCTGCGCGGCTGCATCGGGACCTTCGAGGCCACCCACCCGATGTACGCCACCATCCAGCAGATGGCCGTCTCCGCGGCCACCCGCGATCCGCGCTTCCCCGCGGTCAACGAGCAGGAGCTCGAGGCGCTGGAGGTGGAGATCTCGGTGCTGTCTGCGCGCCGCCCCCTCTCGGATCCCTCCGAGGTGCAGGTGGGCACCCACGGCGTGTACCTCACCCGAGGCCATCACCAGGGGGTGCTGTTGCCCCAGGTGCCCGTGGAGCACGGCTGGGACCGGGAGACGTTCCTGGATCACCTCTGCCTCAAGGCGGGGATCGCGCCGGGCACCTGGCGGGAGCCGGAGGTGCAGCTCGAGGTGTTCACGGCCCAGGTCTTTTCCGAGTCCGATCCCGAGCTGCAGGAGCTGTGAGCGCAAAAGGGAGCTTCGATGGGTGAGCAGGGTCAGGGTGAGGACGCGAGGCTCGCAAAGGGCCCTGGTCAAAATTAATTCACCATCTGGCGCGCGATCCATCGCGGCTGGCTGCGTTGCTCCTCCGTTACGTACGCCCAGTACGCGCCGTCGTCGCGCCTTGCCAGCCGCGCGCCTCGCGCGCCAACTTGGCAAACTAATTTTGATCAGCTCACAAAGCGAACGCGGATTGCGTGTGCCAGGGCGCCGAGGGGCGGGGCCTACTTGCAGGCTTTCTCGAGGGCTTTCTTGAAGACCGGGCTGGCGCGCTCTTCCCAGTAGTCGCGCAGGCTCTTGTCATTGCACGTCTGGGCGATGAACTTCTTGCAGGCCGCGGCGTCCATCTCCAGCACGCAGGTCTTTTCGCCGTCCTCGCCCTCCTCCATGATCTTCTGACCCTTCTCGTTGCGCTTGCAGAGCTTTTGCTGGTTGATGCACGGCATTATCTTCCGGGCGGCTTTTTCTGCGTCGGCCGCCAGCTCCTTGTTCGCCGGCTCGCCTCCACCGCCACAGCCCACGGCTTCGAACGCCTCGCCGAAGCCTCCGCCGGTCAGACCCATCCAGGCCAGGATCCCCACGATGATGATGCCTCCCACGATAGCGATGATCTTGGTATTCTTGCTCATTCGTGCTCTCCTTGGGTGATGATGAACGCTTGTCGCATCCGAGGGCGATGCTACTTGCTGTCCACAGAGAAATCAAGACTTCTTTCGCGAAATAGTTTGTAATCTAAACAACACTGGTCCTGGTGTCCGCGTTGAACCATCGGACGCCGGTCGGGACGATCCGGCAGTGGGTGACCGCAGGGTACAGGGCCCGGATCAATTGCGGTTCGGGAGCTCAGCGGGTCTTGAGCATCCCCACCACGATGAAGATGAGAAAGACTCCGATGGGGATCACGATGGGCATGATGCTCATGCCCCCGAGGGCGAACTTGTCCCAGCCGATCATGACCTCGGCCACCGCCACGGCGATGGAGATCATCCCGGCACCCACCACCTCGGGCCAGTCGGCCTCGATCTTGGTGCCGAACCAGAAGATGATCAGGCCGAGGGCCCCCACCAGGATCGGATAGATCCAGCCCGGCAAGCTCAGGAACTTGCTCACGCCGGTCTTGGCCGACTCGTAGTCGCCGATGACGTAGTTCAGCACGATGAACAGGATGAACAGCAGCACCCCGACGATGAGGTACGTCCAGCGTTTGGCCCGGTTCGCGCGTATCGTTCCCATGAGCACTCACTCCTGTGGCTGGCAGGCGTTGGGCAGGCCGTCGCCGCGCCCAGCGCTGCGCCGACCATAGCAAAGCCGATACGCTTCGTCATCTTTTGGATGGCGCGGCTTTTTGATCAACGGGCGTCGGGAAGCTCAACGGCGGGAGCGGGATCGAGAGCGCGACCGCGATTGGCGGTGGCGCGTGCCCCGGCTGCGGCGCGAGCGGGAGCGTGACCGGGATCGCGTCACCGGTCGGCGTCGTAGCGAGCGGCGCGAGCGGGTGCGCTCGCGGCGGGAGCGCGCCGAGCGGTCCCGGCGGGCGCGCGAGCCCCGGCGGGCGCGCGAGCCCCGGCGGGCGCGCGAGC
>CAYFWA010000616.1:0-4690 GCA_964346625.1 uncultured Myxococcales bacterium | reverse complement strand
GATGCCAGGTGGTGCGTTACGGCCACTCTCGCGGCGAGAAACCGCGTAACGCACCGGCGCTTCGCCGCGGTGCGCCGAAATTCTGCGCACTTGAGCGATATTGTGCCCGGGCGAAGCCGTTTGGCCCTTGGCGAGGCGCCTGGGGGCCGCCGCAGGGGGGGCGGAGGCCGGCGGGGCGCCGGGCGGAGGCCACAGCGCAAATGGCTCAAAACTCGGCCAAGCTTGCACGATCCCCGGCAGTCAGCAAAAATGGTTCTTTCCAATGAGTACAGCCGTATGAAGAGACCTCCGGACGACGACATCATCGAGGGGATCCCCGTGGAAAAGGGTCCCGAGGACGAGGACGAGCCGACCCGAACGCTCGACACTCCGCGACGTCGTGAGGTCCCGCCCAACGACCGGCGGCAGGAGACGTCTCAAGGTCGGGGCGAGATGTCCGGCGTCGGTAGCCTGGTGGAGTCCGAGGAGGCGCTGCGTGTCTTCGACGAGATGTCCAAGCCGGACGGCTCCATGTCCACCTATCTAGGCTCGGGCACCGGTGAGGTTCGGAGCGCCCGCACGCCGGTCGCGTCGATGGAGGAGGAGGAGTCCCGGATCCTGACCCTGCCACCCCATCACCCGGCAGAGGAGCAGGGAGAGCCCATCACCCTCGAGGTGTCCTTCGCCGAGATCGAGGAGGTAGAGGACCCTGGCGTTCCCGCTGCCCCGGCCGCGCCGTTTTCGGACCCCGCGGCCACATTCACCTCCGGCGCCGACGTGGACGCGAGCACGCAGCGGGAGGCCTGGCAGGTGTTCGAGAACTGCCCGTGTCCGCTGTTCCGCCTGGACGGCGATGGGCGGCTGCAGCTCGCCAACCGGGCGCTCTGTCAGTTCCTCGGGGCGAAGCCGGAGGAGATCCTCGGCAAGGCGCTGCACAGGACCCGCCTCGGCCGGATCTGCCCCGACATCGAGGAGGATCTGGACGGGTGTCTCGTTACCCGGTCCGCGTTGCAGCGCGTGGTCTCCTACCAGGCCTCCGAGCAGCAGAGCGTCCGGTTCCTGCTCTGGATCGTCCCGTTCCCCCGCAGCGCCGGGCGCTCCAACGCCCTGTCCGGCATCATCTTGCCCTATCCCGGCGAGGGCTCCTGACGGCCCCCTACCAGAGATCCCCGCTGTAGCCCTCGCGCTCCCTGCGCAACACCGCCGGGTCCTGCATCCGCAGCGCCAAGGCGGCGGCGAGGAGATACAGCAGGCCCACCAGGGCCACGAGTCCGGCGCTGCGCGCTTGGCTCGCGAAGGAATAGCCCTGGCGATCGATGTACAGGGACCGCCACAGGGCCCGCGGCGTGATGCCGGTGAGGGGCGCGGGCTCCCGTCCGAGGCTGTCGTGCTCGGTGTGCATCATCAGCTCCGCGGACCAGCGGACCACCATGGGGGTCGCCAGCGCTTGCTTGGCTGGCCCCTTCACCGGCTCGATGAAGCCGCTGAGCATGAGCTGAGCGATGAGCACGATGGGGACGAGGATCAAGGCGGACTCCGGACGGGGGGCGAGGCTCGAGAGCAGCAGCCCGGTTCCCACGGCTCCCCAACCGGTGAGCAAGAGCGCGGCCAGGTGCCAGGCGAGACTCCCGTCGAAGCCGAGCAAGAGCAGCGCGGGCACGCCGAGGGCCAGGACCTGCAGCGCCGTCACGGTGCTCAGCACCACGGCCTTGGACAGCAGGTAGGGCCCGAGCCCCAGGCCGGCGAGCCGCTCTCGGCGGAAGATGGGGCGCTCGGCCACCAGCTCGGTGGCGGCGTTGAACAGACCGAAGAACAGCGCGCTCATGGACAGAAAGAAAAGCGGGTTTGCTCGTTTGAGCAGCGGCTTGCCCGGGTCGGTGACCCCGGCGTACATCACGAGCAGCAGCGCCAGGATCACCGCCGGGGCGGCCAGGTAGCGCGCCCAGGAGCGCGCCGAGCCCAGGCGGAGGCGAAACAGCCGCGCCACCAGGGTCGCCAGGGTCCGTGCCCCCGCCATGGTCTGCCGCCGCCGGGGCGGGTGAGCCGCCTCCGGCAGCTCCCGCCCCTGCCGTCGTTTCACCCAGCGGCGGCGGGTGTCCGACTCCTCGTAGCGCCGGATCCATTCGACCAGGGGGCGTTCCCCGAGCCGCCGGAACAGGGTCTCGGGCTGTCCTTCGGACGCTTCGAAGAATCGGAAGCTGTCCGGACAGGTGGGGCCGTAGTAGGCGAGCCGGCCGCCCTGGCCGAGGATCAAGGCCAGGTCGAGCTTCCGATACAACGTCCCCGAGGGCTGGTGAATGGAGATGACCACCGGCCGGCCCTTGTCCGCCACCTGCCGCAAGGCGTGCAACACCTCCTCGCTGTCGCGGTACGAGAGCCCGGAGGTCGGCTCGTCGGCGAACAGGATGAGGGGATCGGTCACCAGCTCCATGCCGAGGTTCACGCGCTTGCGTTGCCCCCCCGAAAGGGTCTTTTCGCGCACGTCGCCGATTCGGACGTCCCGGCGGTCGCCCAGATCCAGCACGGCCAGCACGTCCTCGATGCGGCGGGCGATCTCGGCCTCGGTGGTGTCGGCGGGCAGCCGCAGCCGCGCCGAGTAGTACAGGGCCTGCCACACCGTGAGATCGGGGTGGACGATGTCGTCCTGGGGCACGTAGCCGATGAGTCCCCGGAAGCGGTCGAAGTGGTCGATGATGCTCTCGCCGTTGAGCCGCACCGTGCCGTCGGTGACGTGCTCTACCGCGGCGATGACCTGCAGGAGCGTGGTCTTGCCCGCCCCCGAGTCCCCGAGGATGCCCACGATCTCGGACGGGAACACGGAGAAGGTCACGTCCCGGACCAGCGGGGCCTCCACGTTGGGGACCTCCTTGACCACCCCCTCCACGTCCAGGCGAATCTGTCCGCGGAGCGGTTCGGGCCGCAACGCTTCGGCGCTCAGGTGGATCTCCCAGGAGCCGAGGTTCAACACCGCCGTTTCGGGTAGGCGCCCGTCGCTCAACCGTCGGCCCTGGTACCACGTCCCGTTGATGCTCCCCAGGTCCTCGACGTGCCAGCCCCCCGCCTCGCGGCTCACGCGCACATGTCTTCGGCTCACCAGTGGGTCGTCGAGCACCACGTCGCAGGTCGGATCTCGGCCGACCAGCAACGGAACCCGGGCCTCAACCGCACGCACGGGTTTCCCCCGCTCGTCCGGTTCCGTCCCCTCCGCCCCCGCGCCATCCGCCTCTGCATCGGGCCGTTTCTCAGCCTTCGCCTTGGGCCGATCTTCGAGGGTGAGGGTCGCTGGCACGGGGCGTCGCTCCACCAGGCCGAGCCGCTCGCGCAGCAGGGATACGGGGAGGCGGTGGGAGCCGAGCATCAGCACGCCAGTGGGCTCTACCGGCTGCTCTGGGTCACCGACGGGCCGCAGGGCGGACGGATCGGCCCCGCCCGCGGCGTACCAGGTGCCGTTGGTGCTGCCCAGGTCCCGCACTCGCAGGGCCCCTGCCACCTGGCGGACCGCGAGGTGCTCCCAGGACACCGAGGGGAGGTCGATCTGGACGTCCGCCGCGTCGCTGCGGCCCACGAGCCAGGTGGGGCCGCTGGCTGCGACCTCGGCGGCACCCGGCTCCGCCTGCCGGTGTCCTTGCGAGGTCCCCTCGGTAGAGTCGTCTGCGTCCCCTCCACCCGTCGCTCCGCCCCCTCGGTCTCCCTCGCCATCCCGATGGTCGGGCTTCTCTTCAGGCGACCTCAGCCGATGACCGCATTCCGCGCAGAAGCGGGCATCCGGCGCGTTTTCGGCGTGACAGCTCGGACAGTCCATGCTCGTTCCCCTCCGCGCGCTCAGTCGCCCGCAGCGCGTGCGACGGCCCGGAACCTCAGCGCCAGGGGCCCGAGCCGCAGCAGATCCCGATCCCGGAGCTCCCGGCCGGTGAAGGGAGGCAGGCGCTGATCGTTGACCCAGCTCCCGCTGCCCGATTGCAGGTCCACAAACCAGGTGTGGCCGTCGCGGTGAAACAGCAGGGCGTGCAGCGGGGCCAGCTCCGCAGCGTCGAGCACCAGGCCCGCCCCCACCAGCGCGGGCTCCCGGCCCACCGGGGTCAACCCCGGGCGCAGCGACCACATGGCCTCGGGCGGCCCGCCCGGCGAGGCGCTGCCCGCCCCGGGGGCCGTGCCCTCCACCACGAGCCAGGCCGCGGCGTTTTCCGAGCCTTCCGATGACCCGGCCGACGCGGGGGCCGCCCTCCCATCGCTCGCCTGGCCCGTGACCGTTGCCGGCCGCGTCGTGGCGCGCTGATCCCGACGAAACACCGCTCCGGAGATGGTGGCGTCCGGCGAGGGGACATCCGGCGAGGGAGCCCCCGCGCGCGGGGCGGCTGCGGCCGGGAGCGTCTCGTCGTCTTGCTGCGCGGAGGATGGGGAGGATAGGGAGGGGGATGCCCCGGGCGCGGGCGAGGGCGCGGGCGAGGGCGAGGGCGAGGGCGAGGCGTCTGGCGACGCCCCCAGCTTCAAGGTAGGCGAGTAGCGGCGGCCCTGGGCCTCGCCAGGCACCCCACCGGAGTCTGAGTCACGAGACTCCACCGGGGGATTCGAATCCGGGGTCTGCTGCGCCGTGTTCGGAGCCCCCGTGTTCGGAGCCCCCGCGGCCGGAGCCCCCGTGTTCGGAGCCCCCGCGGCCGGAGCCCCCGCGGCCGGAGCCCCCGTGTTCGGAGCCCCCGCGGCCGGAGCCCCC
>CAYFWA010000615.1:2479-4707 GCA_964346625.1 uncultured Myxococcales bacterium | reverse complement strand
CCAGGCCTCATGATACTCGAGATGGCCCGGAGGGTCATCGTCGCCGCCGGCGGCGCGCGAGCAGCAGGCCGAACAGCAGCAGGAACCCCAGGATCCCACCGTCGCCCGGGGTGGACGCAGCGCAGCCACAGCCGCCGGCGTCGGCGCTCCCCTCGGTGCAGCGCGAGGGCTCGTCCACGCAGGTCCAGCCGTTTTCCACCAGGCACAGGGAGCTGCAGCCATCCCCCGAGGCGGTGTTGCCGTCGTCACAGCTCTCCCCCGGATCCAGCACGCCGTTGCCACAGATGCCCTCCGGCGGCAGGCAGTCCGAGGGCTCGCCGCTGCAGGTCCAGCCCTGTTCCACCCGGCAGGAGGCGTCGCAGCCGTCGCCAGCAGTGGTGTTGCCGTCGTCGCACTCCTCGTCGGGCTCGATGACCCCGTCGCCGCACACCGACAGCTCGGTGCACACCGAGGGCTCGCCGCTGCAGGCCCAGCCGTTTTCCACCTGGCAGGAGGCGCCGCAGCCGTCGCCGGGATCGAGGTTGCCGTCGTCGCAGCCCTCGCCGGGGTCGAGGGCGCCGTCGCCGCAGGCCGGCAGCTCGGTGCAGACCGAGGGCTCTCCGTCACAGGCCCAGCCGTCCTCCACCTGGCAGGTGTCGTCGCAGCCGTCGCCGGCAGCGGTGTTGCCGTCATCGCAGCCCTCGTCGGTGCCCAGCAGGCCGTCGCCGCAGACCGGGATCAGGGTGCAGTCCGACGGCTGGCCGGTGCAGGTCCAGCCGTCCTCTACCTGGCAGGAGGCGTCGCAGCCGTCGCCGACGGCGGTGTTGCCGTCATCGCAAAGCTCGTTGGTGTCGATGACCCCGTCGCCGCACGACGGCAGCTCGCTGCACACCGACGGCTCCTGGGCACAGACCCAGCCGGCCTCCATCTGGCAGGAGGCGTCGCAGCCGTCGCCGACGGCGGTGTTGCCGTCGTCGCAGCCCTCGTCGGAGGCCACCAGGCCATCGCCGCACTGGGAGCTGCACACCGAGGGCTCCCCCGTACAGTCGAACCCGTGCTCCACCGCGCAGGTGCCGTCGCAGCCGTCCGCCGCGCTGGTGTTGCCGTCGTCGCAGTCCTCCACCCCGGCCTGGATGTAGCCGTCACCGCAGGCGGCGGCCTCGCAGGTGTCGAGGCAGGCGTCGCTGTTGTCGGCGTTGCCGTCGTCGCAGTCCTCCACCCCCGTCTGTACGTAGCCGTCCCCACAGGAAGCGATCACGCAGGTGTCGAGGCAGGCGTCGGTGTTGTCGGCGTTGCCGTCGTCGCAGACCTCGGCGCCGCAGACGAAGCCGTCACCGCAGCCCGTCTCCAGCGCCGAGCAGTTGGCGCGGCAGCCGTCGCAGTCGTCGTTGTTGCCGTCGTCGCAGGCCTCCCCCGCCGTGGCGTTGTGTACGCCGTCGCCGCAGGCCGCCGCGGTGCAGTCGGCGTTGCAGGTGGCCGACTCCCCGGCG
The DNA here is from genome assembly GCA_964346625.1 of uncultured Myxococcales bacterium. Lineage (GTDB taxonomy): Bacteria > Myxococcota_A > Polyangia > HGW-17 > JAJRWW01 > CAYFWA01. The sequence goes on along the minus strand of CAYFWA010000615.1, from coordinate 3,238 downwards.
TCGTCGCAGGCCTCGGCGCCGCAGACGAAGCCGTCGCCGCAGCCGGTCTCCAGTGCCGAGCAGTTGCCGCGACAGCCGTCACAGTCGCTGTTGTTGCCGTCGTCGCAGACCTCCACGCCACAGACGAAGCCGTCGCCGCAGCCGGTCTCGGCGGCGGAGCAGTCGCCGCGGCAGCCGTCGCAGTCGCTGTTGTTGCCGTCGTCGCAGGCCTCGCCGGCGAAGGTGTTGCGCACCCCGTCGCCGCAGACGGCCGGGGTGCAGTCGGCGTCACAGGTGGCCGAGGGCCCCCCATCATCGCAGGCCTCGGTGCCGCAGACGAAGCCGTCGCCACAGCCGGTCTCGAAGGCCGAGCAGTTGGCGCGGCAGCCGTCGCAGTCGCTCGTGTTGCCGTCGTCGCAGACCTCCACGCCGCAGACGAAGCCGTCGCCGCAGCCGGTCTCTACGGCGGAGCAGTCGCCGCGGCAGCCGTCGCAGTCGCTCGTGTTGCCGTCGTCGCAGGCCTCGCCGGCGGCGGCGTTGCGGACCCCATCCCCGCAGGTGGCCGGGGTACAGTCGGCGTCGCAGGTGGCCGACGCGCCGCCGTCGTCGCAGTCCTCCACGCCAGCCCAGACGTAGCCGTCGCCGCAGGAGGCGGCGACGCAGGTGTCGAGGCAGGCGTCGGTGTTGTCCGCGTTGGCGTCGTCGCAGTCCTCGACGCCGGCGTGGACGTAGCCGTCGCCGCAGGAGGCGGCGACGCAGGTGTCGAGGCAGGCGTCGGTG
>CAYFWA010000615.1:0-2379 GCA_964346625.1 uncultured Myxococcales bacterium | reverse complement strand
TTGTCCGTGTTGCCGTCGTCGCAGTCCTCGCCGGTCTCCACGATGCCGTTGCCACAGACCTGAGCGAGATACAGCGAGAGATCGTCGAAGGTGTAGCCGTCGGTGCCCGTCGTGCTGTCGGCCTCGTAGTTGTCGAAGTGCCCGAAGCGCATCTGAAAGGTGGCGCTGAAGTCCTGGGAGGCGGCCAGCAGCTCGCTGGACACGTCCGTGAGGATTTCATAGTAGGTGCCCGAGGAGCTGGTCTGGTTGTACAGGTCCACCACGTCCCACCACGCGTCGTCTTGCGAGCCCCGGATCCACACGTGGTCCTCCGGGTGCGACTCGTCCCCGTGGCGCATGACCCAGAAGCTCAGCTCCACCGGATCCACCGCGGCGCTGTAGCCGGACATGTCCAGGGTGAAGATGACGTAGTTGGCCGCGTCGTGGAAGTCTACGCGGCTGTCCAGGGTGCAGGCCCCTGCGCCGCCGTGGGGGAAGCCGGTCCCCGCGGCGGTGCGCAGCCGTCCGGCGGTGCGGGTGGAGATGTCCCAGTCGTAGAAGTAGTAGTAGTAGCTCGAGCCGGCGGTACCGCCCGTGATCTCGATGCCATTTCCAGTATAGGGGTACGTGACCCCGGCGTTGTTGCGATACAGCCCGGTGGTGGTGGTCCCGTCGGCGTCCAGCTCGTACCCGGTCCCCGGCTCGACCAGGAACCCCAGGTCGATGGGGGTCTTGGTGCCGGTGGTGGTCACCGGCACCGTCACGCTGTCGAGCACCAGGCCGCCGGAGTCCTTGAGGTTGACCACCACGTCGCCGGTGCTCTCGGGATAGACGTAGACGCGCTCGAGCAGCGTGCTCCGGGTGACGTCGAAGTACAGGCCCGACGAAAAGTAGCTGTATTGGCCGCCGCCTCCGAAGGTGTTGTCCACCGGCCCCACGCCGCCGGCGGCGTACTCCACGCTGCGGACCTGCCAGTCGTAAAACCAGTAGTAGTAGTCCGGGTTGAAGGTGTTGCCCGTGATCTCGACGTCGGTGCCGGAGTACGGATAGATCGCCCCCGCGTCGTTTCGGTACAGCAGGGTGGTGCTCCCGTCGGCGTCCAGCTCGTAATCGGTCCCGGGCTCGATGTAGAAAAACACGTCGATGGGGGTCTTGGTCCCGGAGGTGGTCACCGGCACCGTGATGCTGTCGAGCAGGATGCCGCCCGAATCCCGCAGGTTGACCACCACGTCGCCCGCGTTTTCGGGATAGACGTAGACCCGTTCGAGGATCACGGGGTTGGTGACATCGAAGATCAGCGCCTGCGGCGGGTTGGTATGAGTCCCGGTGCCGATGGTGTTGTCGGCCGGGCCCATGGCCTGCAGCGGTCCCGAGGTCCGGTAGACCGCGTCCGGCACGCCGACGATGTTGTCGGTGGAGATGTCATAGACCTCTCCGCTGGTCCCCTCGAAGTCCTCGGACCACGGCAGCGTGACCTGGGCTACGGCCACGGCCGAAAAACAGCAGCCGAGCGCCACGGCCGTGAGCGTTGCGGCGATGCGCCGGATTTTGAGTGACATCGTCTACCTCCTGGTCGCGCGCGCCAGCTCGCCGGGGCGCGCGCATTCGTAACGAATCGATTCGTCGCGGGAACCCGCCGCGAGACGGGACGCCCGGGCCGAAGAGCGCGTCGACGCGCTGCGCCGTCGTCGCGCCGTCGTCGCGCCGTCCCCGCGTCATGGCGCGACGCACTGCGCCGTCCCCGCGTCATGGCGCGACGCACTGCGCTGTCCCCGAGGAGCTGTCGCAGACCTGACTGGCGCTCTTGCAGTCGGCCGTGGTCTCCCAGGCCTGACACCCCGTGGGCCCGATGCCGCAGGTCTCCACCGTGCCGTCGTTGCAACGGGTGACCCCGAGGCTGGCGCAGGGCCGGGCGCAGGGACCGCAGTCTTCGATATCGAAGTTGCACCGGTCGGTGCACGCAAGCTCCCCCGGCTCGAGGCCGAGGCGCTGGCAGTCGAAGCCGTTGAGGTTGGTGGCGTCACACTCCTCGCCGGCCTGCAGCTCCCCGTCCCCACAGTTGATCTTGTCACTGCCGCGGGCGCAGCCCGCCTGTGGGGACAGCGCGACCAGCGCCACCACCGCCACCAGCGTCACCCCCACCCCCAACACGCCCAGCGCGCCCTGCGCGCTCAACACCGTCATCAACGAAGAGGAGGATGTACTACGCTTCGACATGGTTCGTCGCATCCCGCGCCACCGAGCGCCGCCGCTCGGACGCAGACAATCACCTATATTATCAGCAGTTATCCAGGATACCAGCTATGGGCCATGGGGTAAACCACGACGAAGGGCCTTCGCCCAGGCCCCCACATTCCGTTTTCCGATTCGCCATTCGACCTGCCGCAGCAATTGACGCAC
>CAYFWA010000614.1:0-4707 GCA_964346625.1 uncultured Myxococcales bacterium | reverse complement strand
GCTGGGGCTGCTGGGGCTGCTGGGGCTGCTGGGGCTGCTGGGGCTGCTGGGGCTGGTCGGCGGCGTGTCGCGCGAGGCCGGCGCGGTGCCCACCGGGATGAACCCCTACATCTACGGGATGCACGATCCACCCGACACGGCCCTGCTGGACGGGCCCAACCAGTGTGGGCGGGGCTGGATCACCGAGCTGCAGTACATCGGCATGGGGGGAAGCTGCGGGGGGTTCGACCGCTCGGCGCGGGCCGCGGCGGGCGTCGGCACCATCATGCGCCTGGACTCCGGGGGATCGCCCCAGCTTCCCACCGACCCCAACGACTACGACGCCTTCGCCCAGACCTTCGCCGACTGCGTGGCCAACTCCGCGGGGGTGCGGGTGTGGATCGTGGGCAACGAGCCGAACCTCAACTGGGGGTATCCGTTCTCGCCCCAGGAATACGGGGAGATCTACCACCGCGTGATCCAGGCGGTGAAGGCCCTGCCCGGGGGGCAGGGCTACGACCACGAGATCCTGTTCGCCTCGCCGGGCATCTGGGCCAACGTCCAGCCCTGGGGCAACTGGGACGACGGCTTGAGCACCTCCATCGGCTACGTGCTCGCCAAGCCCAACGGGCTCATCGATGGGTTTTCCATCCACGCCTACACCCGCGGCCACGAGGCCGCCTACATCACTTCGAACGACTGGTTTCCCGGCTTCGAGAACAAGTGGCACCTGCACTTTCGCATCTACCGGGACTTCATGGGGGTCTACGCGGCTCACAACTTGCTGGACGTGCCCATCTACATCACCGAGGCGGGCTCGGCCTGCGACCCGCCCTGCGACCCCTACGACGACGTGGACAAGGGCTATTTCCTGGCCATGTACGAGGAGGTGTACGCCTGGAACCAGGCCCACCCGCAGCAGATCATCCGGGCGGTGACGCCCTATCGCTGGACCCTCAACGACGACGGCACCGGTCGCGACTTCTGCATCGGCTGCAGCGGCCCCCTGGTGGCAGACATGCAAAACGCCATCGCGCTGGGGCGAAAGTGGCACAACTCCGACTGCCACCAGCCCTTTGGCGTGGACGCCGGCGTGAGCCCCGACGCCGCGGTGGAGCCCGACGCCGCGGTGGGGCCCGACGCCGCGACCACGCCCGACGCCGCGGTGGAGCCCGACGCCGCAGGGACGGCGGACGCCGCGCCGCCGGTCGCCGACGCGGGCGATCCGCCCGGCGACGGCGTGAGCTCCGGCTGTGACTGCCGCGCCGCCGGATCCTCGTCTCCCCTCGGCGTCCTGGCGTGGCTGGCGCTGCTGGCGTGGCTGGCGTTGCTGGCGCTGCGGGGGCGCGGAGAGCGCCGCCGCGGGCGATTCAGCCGTCCGGGGCCGTAGGGGGGAAAACCCGCACCAGGCGGTAGGCCTCGCGCCCTGCGGCGGCGCGGCGGGATGCGCTCGGGTCGGGCGGCGCGTCGGCGGCCGGGACCTCGGCCAGGGCCAGGAGCTCGTCATCGGTGACCAACGCGAAGCGGGTCCCCGGGGGCAGGGGCTCGACGCCGAGCCGCCGCCAGCCCAGGCGCTGGCCGTGCCGCGTCCGGACCGCGGCGTCGGCGTCGCACGGGACGCAGGGTACGCAGCGCGCGATCCAGGTTCGCAGCCCGATCCGGTGTGTCTCCGGCCGCGGGCTCGCTTGCAGCGCCGCCAAGGGGATGGCGTCGGCCACGTCCAGCGCGCCCACCCGGGTCCGCCGCAGGACCTCCACGTGGGCGCCGCAGCCGAGGGCGTCGCCCACGTCCGAGACGAGCTGTCGGATGTAGGTGCCCTTGCTGCAGTGGACCCGCAGCGACAGGCGGGGCGGCGTGTAACCCAGGGGGGTCAGCTCGTGGATGGTCACCGGCCGGCTGGGCGCCTCCACGGCCTCGCCCGCCCGGGCGCGCTGATAGAGCCGCTGTCCCTCCACCTTCACCGCGGAGTACGCCGGCACCCGCTGCGGGATGCGGCCGCGCAGGGGAGCGAGGGCCGCCTCCAGCGCCGCGGGGTCGAGCGGGTCGGGCACCGGTTGCTGCTCCACCACCGTGCCCTCGGCGTCCAGGGTGTCGGTGCGCTGCCCCAGCCGAGCGGTGGTCTCGTAGGTCTTGTCGTCAGCGGTGGCCCACTGGCTGAGCTTGGTCCCCTGGCCCAGCAGCACCGGGAGCAGGCCCGTGGCGAGGGGGTCAAGGGTGCCCGCGTGCCCCACCTGCCGCTGTCCGAACAGGCGGCGCACCGCGCTCACCACGTCGTGAGAGGTCTGCCCGCCGGGCTTGTCCACCAGCAGCAGGCCGTGGTGGCGGGCGGGGGCGCGTCGGGATCGGGACAAGGTTGGGGCTCCGATTGCGGCAGCGTTACGTGGCGTTACGTGGCGTTACGTGGCGTGGCGTGGCGTGGCGTAACGTGGCGTGGCGTGGCGTGGCGCGGTATGGCGTGGCGCGGTATGGCGTGGCGCAGCGCGACAGCACGGCAGCGCGACAGCACGGCAGCGCGACAGCGTGGCAGCGTGGCAGCGTGGCAGCGCGGCAGCGCGGCAGCGCGGCAGCACACGGCAGCGCGGCAGCGCGAAGTGGCTCACGCCCCTTCGGCGTAGAGCCGATCCAGCTCCTTTTGCAACAGAGTGAGCACGAGGCGCTGCACCTCGGCCGGGGCGCCCTCGAGCACGCACATGCCGGCGTTGTGGTGTCCGCCGCCGCCTAGCCGCTTGGCGAGCTGCCCCACGTCCACCCGGCCCTTGGACCGCATGCTGATGCGGCAGCTCTCGCCCTGCTGCAGCACCTGGACCGCCACCTCCACACCGGCGATCCCCCGGGCGTAGTTGATGATGCCGTCGAGCATGGTGTGGTCGGCGCCGGAGGCCGCGAGCATCGCCTCGGTGATGGCCAGGCACGCGATCTGCCCCGACGGGGAGACGGCCAGGGAGTTCAGGGCCTGGGCCAGCAATTGGACGCGCTCGATGGGGTTCTGCTCATAGAGCTTGACGCTGGTGTCCCAGGGAGACAGCCCGGCCTCCACCAGCGACGCGGCCAGGCGCAGCACGGCCGCGTCGGTGCTGGCGTAGCGGAACCCGCCGGTGTCGGAGTACAGGGCGCACCACAGGGGCTCGGCGAGCTCGGCGGTGAGGGGGACCTCCAGCATTCCGGCGAGCTGCGCCACCAGCACCCCCGTGGCGGAGGCGCCGGGTTCCCACCAGCGCAGATCTCCGAAGGGACGGCCGGAGGCGTGGTGATCCAGCACCGCGAGGCGGCCGCGGCGGGGCTCGTCGGGGAAATCGGGGCCGAGCTGCTTTTCGTCGCCGGTGTCCAGCGCGAGGCTCAGGTCGAAGCGGGCCTCGGGGTCCAGGTGGCTGACCACCTCGCCTGCCAGCGGCAGCGCAGCGAACTGGTAGGGCACCTCGTCGGGACCGTAGAGCGTGTACCGCTTGCCCAGCGTCCGCAGGATCAGCCCCATGGCCATGACCGAGCCCATGGAGTCCCCGTCGGGGTTGCGGTGGCCAGTGACCAGGATGTGGTTCGCCTCACGAATGGCGGCGGCGATCCGCTCGGGGTCGTGCTCACTCATGATCGGGGGCTGCTCACTCATGATCGGGGGCCTCGTGCTCCCCGGGGGGGAGGGTCGCGTCTACGGTCCGGGATCGCCCATCGGGCGCGGGCTCGGGCTCGGCCTCGGCCTCGGCCTCGGCCTCGGGCTCGGGCTCGGCCTCGGCCTCGGCCTCGGTCTCCTCGCTCTTGAGCTCGTCCAGGATCCGCTCGATGCGCCGGCCGTGGGAGATGGCCTCGTCCATCTGGAAGCGCAGCGCGGGCATGCGCTTGAGCCGCACGCGTCGGGCGATGAGGCCGCGCAGGCGGGTGGCGGCGCGCTCGAGCCCCTGCAGCGCGACCTCCGCTGCCTCGGCGCTCTCGAAGGTCCCGGTGACGTAGACGGTGGCCACTCCCAGATCGGCGCTGACGTCCACCCCCGTGACGCTGATGAGCGCCGCCTCGGAGATCGCGGGATCCTTGAGGTCGAACCGGATCGCCTCGCCTAGCACGGCCTGGAGGGTGGCCCCCACCTTGGCGCTCCGTCGCGACTTGGGGCTATCCATCGTCCTCGTCTCCGAAGGGGCGCGCGCGGCGGGCGGCGGCCCCCAGGGTGTCCAGCCCGTCGCGGTGGTCGGAGCCGTCGCGGTCGCCGAGCCCGGTGAAGCCCTCTCCCGGGTCCCCTTCATGAAGACCGTCGGCTTCGCCGAAAGCCGACTCGTCGGGTCCGGAAACGCCCATCCAGTCCGGCTCGGCGCCGAAGTGGATCAGCTCGCGGCGGTGGCTCAAGGCCTCGGCGAGGTGCTGGTCCTCCATGAAGCGCAGGATCTGGGACAGCAGGCGCTCCACGTGGGCGCCGTCGGCGCCCAGCACGGCCACCCCGATGGCGGTCCGCTGCCACTTGTCCAGGAAGTCCACCTCGTTGACCGCCACCTTGTAGCGGGCACGGACCCGATCGAGCAGCTTGCGCAGCGTGTGCCGCTTCGCCTTGAGGGAGCGCGCGTGGGAGATGCGGTATTCGATGCGGGCGATGCCGACGACCATGGCTTTGTCCAAGGCCCCGCTCACGAATAAGGTGTCCAGCTCAGGGCGCCTAGGCGCCCGGCTGGCAAGACGCGAAGAGGGCGAATATTGTGGGATATTCAACCGATGAGCAACGCAGCCAGCCGGGATGGATCGGCGGCCTGA
>CAYFWA010000613.1:0-4720 GCA_964346625.1 uncultured Myxococcales bacterium | reverse complement strand
GGCTAGCCCCCACCAGGCGGCTAGCGATGGGTCTCGCGGAGCGATTTTCCCGAACGCTGCTAGCCCCACCAGGCGGCTAGCGATGGGTCACGTCGCAGTAGCGGCGCCCGCCGAACTCGTTGACGAGGATGTCATCATAGTAGTCGGCGTGCTCGCCCACGTTGATGATCATCTCCTGCACCTCGGAGGTGTCCAGGTCGGTGGTGCTGCGGTAGATGGACAAAACGACGTGCTCGCCCTTGAGCCCGAAGGCCACCCCCATCTGTCCGACCCCGTTGAGGTCGAGCAGGCGGCGAAGGAGCTGCAGCAGGTTGCGCTCGGGCAGTGACATCACCGGCGAGTAGACGTGGATGAAGTTGTCCTGCTCGCCGCGATACAAAAAGACGTAGATCTCGGCCGAGCCCTTCATCACGACCCAGCCATCGTGCTCCTGTCCGGGGGGCGCTTCGGCCTCACCGATGCGGGTCTCGGCCACGGGGATGCCGAGATCCGCGATCACCGTCTCGACCATCTTGATGGATGAGCGGTAGTTGGACTCCTGCTTGTTGCTGAACAGGGCCATCGAAGATCCTCGCCTGGAAAGATGCGGTTTCGGAGGCTATCTTACTGGAGGCCCGGGCGATGTGCCACCGTCAAATCCGGAGCCAACCCACGAGGGCCGTGACCGCGGCAGGATCGCCTCGCGGCCCGCAGGGCAGAGAGGGCAGAGAGGATCGACGTGGAGCCGACAGGCGCGCAAATCCGACACGGCGGGAAGACGGGCAGGGTGGGTCCTGGCGGCGCGAGGTCGACGAGGTCGACGAGGTCGACGAGGTCGACGAGGTCGACGAGGTCGACGAGGTCGACGAGGTCGTCGAGGTCGTCGAGGGCCGCGTCGGGCAATACTCGACAGGGAGGCTCAGGACGGTTGGTCCGAGGGCTTCATGGCCGGGCGCGTGATCTTGCCCGCCCGCAGGCAGCGCGTGCAGACCCGGATGCGCTTCGGCGTGCCGTCCACCAGCGCGCGCACGCGATGCAGGTTGGGTTTTTGAACCGTCTTGTTCTTGATGTTCGAGTGGCTCACGTTGTTGGCCACGTTTCGTCCCTTGCCACAGATGTCACAGACGGCCGCCATGGGGCACCTCACACGATGAATCCAATGCGAGCGGAGCGATTAGCAGATCACCTAGCCGGAGGCAAGAAATTTCTCACCGTTGGCCCGACGGACCCGCTGCGGTCGCGCCGGCCGGAGGCCCGGCCATGAGCCGTCGCCCTCGTCGTCGTCGCCGTCTCGAGGGCCGCGCGGTGATCGCCGCCGGGGTGCTGCTGCTTTTCGGCGGGCTGGTGACGGCCTGGTGGACGCGTCCGCCGCCCCCCCCCGTGGCGCCGCCGTCCCCGGATCCCACGGCGCTGCTGCCCGCCGCGCCCGAGTTCGTCGCCCAGCTTGGCGGGAGGCTCGAGGGCCCCGCCGGGCAGCCGGTGGACCGCGCCCGGCTGCGGCTGCAGCGGCTGTGGGCCGACGGTACGCTGGGGGTTCCCCACCAGGGGGGGCCGGATCAAAAGGGGCGGTTCTTTTTCACGGCCCGGTCTCCTGGCACCTATCGGCTGGTCATCGAGGCGCCGGGGCTCGCGCGGCAGGTGCGCCGGGTGACCGTGCTGACCGATGGCGACCAGCGCCTGGGCACCTTGCGCCTGGCCCGCGAGCGCGCGGTGGCCGGCCAGGTGGTGGACGGGGCCGGGCGACCGCTGCCGGGGGTGACGATCACCGCGGTGAGCGGCCTCGTGCCGGCGGGGCGGGCCCTCGAGCCCCCCCACGTGGCGCACAGCGACGTCCAGGGCCGGTTTTCGCTTTCGGGGCTGGCGCCGGGGCGCTACCGGCTGCGCGCCGCGGCCGAGGGCTTCGCTGCGGCCGTGAAGCGCGAGGTGGAGGCGCCGACGCTGGACGTGCGGCTCACGCTGCGGCCCCTGCGCGCGGTGCTCGGCCGGGTGCTTCGCAAGGGCCAGCCGGTGGCGGGGGCGACGGTCTCGCTGGTGGGCAGCGGGGCCTGGCCCCCGCGGCGGGTGCGCACCGACGAGGGCGGACAATTCATCTTTTCCCGTCTCCCCGAAGGGATCTACGAGCTGCGCGCGCGGCAAAAAGAGTGGGTCTCCCGGCCCTCGCCGCCGGTGGACGTGCTGGGGGGGGGGCAGCCGCCCACGGTGACCCTGCATCTGCTAAAAGGGGAGGTGCTCCGGGGCCGGGTGCGCGACGCCGCGTCGGGCAAGGGGGTGGCCGGCGCGCGGCTCATCGCCGCGCGGCAGACCCTCGCCTTCAATCCCCACTACGCCCAGACCGACGAGCAGGGCATCTTTCGGCTGGGCCCGCTTTTGCCCGACGAGTATCGCGTCACCGTGGAGCGCGAAGGCTACCTGCCGCGGCGGGGCGTGGGGCTCACGGTTTTACCGCTGGAAAACCCGCCGCTAAAGCTGCGCCTGCGGCCCGGGGCCACCCTCGCCGGCGTGGTGGTGGACGACACCGGGCGGCCGGTGGCAGGGGCCCGCCTGGAGCTGGTGGGGCGGGCGGTGGGCAGCTTCATCGCCGACCGCGACCCGGCGGGGGTGCAGACCCAGCAGACCCTGTGGAATCAGCTCCTGCGGGCGATGTCTCAGACCCCGGCGGTGGAGCCCGAGCCGGTGGAGATCCCGGCCTCGCTGGGCGTGATGACCGGGCCGGTGCCCCTGGTGCCCGGCGGCGATCAGCTCGGCGACCTCACGGGGGGGCAGGGTCTCGCGCCGGCCGAAGGACCTGCCCAGGGCTTCGTCACCGATGACCAGGGGCGCTTTCGGATCCGGGGGGTGCCGCCCGGCAAGCTCGCCCTGGTGGTGCGCCACCCGGACTACGTGCGCCACCGCACCCCGCCGCTGCGCATCGGCCGGGAGGACCCGGGCCGCGAGGACCTGCGGGTGCAGCTCCGACCCGGGATCACCCTGGAGGCGGAGGTGGTGGACGAGCAGCGCCAGCCGGTCCCGGGCGCGCAGGTGGCGGTGTCCACCCCCCAGGCGCTTTATCACCACACCGTGCGGGTCACCGACGCCCAGGGGCGGTTTCGCATCGCGCACCTGGTGGGTGAGCTGCGGATCGAGCTGCGGGCGCCCGGCTTCGTCCCCCGGGTGGAGCGGCTCACGCTCGGGGAGCACAAGGATCACAAGACCGGTCACCGGCGGGTGCGTCTTTCGCTCGAGCGGGCCTCGTGTCGCCTCGCGGGCCGCGTGCTGGATCGGCGTAAGCTCCCGGTCATTGGCGCTCGGCTGCAGCTCGAGTCCCTCAGCGCGCAGGCTCCCGATCGGGCCGCCGCGGTGACCGGCGACGGCGGGGCGTTCACCCTGGAGGCGCTCGGCCGGATCGGCTACCGGGTCACGGTCCGACACGAGGACCACCCGCTGCACCACTTCGAGCTGCGCTGCCCGGCGCCTCCGGTGCGCTGGACCCTCGGCTACGGGGGCGGGATCGCCTTCGAGGTGCGCGACGCCCGGACCGGCTCGCCGGTGCCGGTGTTTCACTATGCCCTGCGGCGCGCGGGGCAGCCCCCCCGCGAGGGCGTCGGCTCGGCCGGGCGGGTGGAGCTCGTGCCCATCGCGGCGGGCCGCTATACCCTCGAGGTCCGGGCGCAGGGCTACGCCACCGCGCAGCGCACGGTGCGCGTGAAAGCGGCCGCCCACCCGCGCCGGATCACCCGGCGGGGTGTGGTGCTGCGGCTTCAGGAGACCGGCGCCGTGTCGGGCTGGGTGCGCGATCCGCGCGGCTTGCCGGTGCGCGGGGCCAAGGTGACCATCGCCGAGCGCGAGGGGCGGACCGACCGCAAGGGGCGCTTTCGCCTCGAGGACGTGCCCGTGGGCACCCACGAGCTACGGGCCGAGCACCCCGAGCGCGGCCAGGGGCGCCTGGCCGCGGTCTCGGTGCGCGGCCGCCTCGAGACGCGCGCCCTGGTGGTGGACCTCACGGAGGACCCCGCCCGGAGGCCGCGTCCCGACGAGCTGGTCTCCACCGTGAAGATGAGCGTGGGGGTGCGGGGGGGGCGCCTGGTGGTCACGGGCGTCCCGGCCGGCGGGCGGGCCGAGCAGGCGGGCGTCGTCCCCGGGGACGAGCTCGTCAGCGTCGCCGGGCGGGATCTCGAGGGGCTGGGGGTGGGGGACGCCGAGGCGCTTTTGCGCGGCCCGTCGGGCACGCCCGTGGTGCTGCGCCTGCGCCGCGGGGGCCGGATCCTCGAGCGCGTGGTCGAGCGCGAGCTGCGTTGAACCGGGGATATCAGCCCGACTCACGCCAACCAATCGCAACCGTTTTTGCCAGGGCAACGGACAAAGTCTCCGGCCAGCACGACATCTGGTGCGCCGCCGCCGCCCCGGCCTCTACATCTTGTGCCATCCTCCGACAATGCCGGGACCCTGCCCGTTTTTGCTTGACCGGCTCCTCCGCCCCGTGAAAACATGGATGACCTCAAGACTGGAGGGAGGATGTCTACAACCAAAGACGGAGGCGCGACCGCTCGTGAAACGAGCGCGGCCCAGGTGGCCGCCTGGTCGAGTCGCGGCGTGGGGCGCGAAGACGCGGCGCGATCCTTGGCCAGCCCTCCCGCTTCCTCCTCCGGCGATTCGTTTCCTCGATCCGTTCCGGAGCCGGGACGACCCGCGCCCGGGCCAGATGTCCAGAAGCGGGCGGCACCACCACCACCACCACCCCCCCCCCCCCACACACACACACACT
>CAYFWA010000612.1:0-4721 GCA_964346625.1 uncultured Myxococcales bacterium | reverse complement strand
ACTCCGCGCGATTCGGCTCCGCGCGATTCGGCTCCGCGCGATTCGGCTCCGCGCGTGAGCCAGGGGGCTCCTCGGCCTTGGCCGGCGCAGACTTGCTGCGCGGAGAACGAGCCGACCGGCCGCTGGCCGGGCTGGGGCCGCCGTCGGTGGCGTCCGTGTCGAAGGAGCCGACCACCTCCACCTTGCCCCCGTCCAGCACCCGCACCAGACGCCCGTAGTTCTTCAGAAATCGGGTAAAGTTGGAGGCGCCGTAGTTCTTCTCCGAGAAAGTGGAGTCGTGCTTGCGCATCCGGTCCTTGAGCAGGCTCGCGCGGAACTTGCGACCGTACTCGTCCACAAGCTGGTTGAGGGCCTTTTTGAGCCGGGACTCCCCCTCATCGCGGGAGTAGTCCTTCATGGCCACCCCCATCAGGCTCTCGTAAAAGATGAACTCGTGGCACTGCTTGACCAGGATCTGGCTCGCGGCCGAGCGGGCAGACACGCCCACCACGCGCTTGCCGTAGTCACGCAGCCGCTGGGCGAGCACGCCGAAGTCGCTGTCACCGCTGCAGATGACGAAGGTGTCGATGTGCTCGCGGCGAAACATGATCTCCATGGCGTCCACGCAGATCGCCGTGTCCGTGCGGTTCTTGTCGCTCTGGCCGTAGCTCGGCAGAAACACCATCTGGATGCCTTCCTCCAGGAACTGGCGCTGCTGGCTGCGGTAGCGCCCCCAGTCGGCGTAGGCGCGGCGGATCATCACCTCACCGCGCTCGGTGAGGTGGTCGATGATGGTCTTGACCTTGAAGGAGTCGTGCAGCCCGAAGATGATGTTCTCCAGGTCGAAGAAAACCGCGATCCCCCCCAGCTCATTGCCGGAGTCGACCTCCACCTGTCCGACGTCCACGAGGCCTTCTCGAATTCTCATTGGGTTGGCTCTGCCTTTACCGGCGCGATGGTCGTTGGTGTCGCGGGATCGCTGGCTATCCGGATCCGCGGTCCCTCCCTCCGAGGCTCCTGGGCGCCCAGGACTTGGGAAGCGGTGGACCCTGGACCGATGCTTCGATGGATCGATGGATCGATCCAATTCGCCCAGGCCGGGAGCGCCCGGATGTTGCGTCTCGGGCTCCGCTCGTCTCGCTCCCCGAAGCAGGGAACGCCAGACTGGGCTCACGGAGGTCGCGCGTGCTCTCGCGCCGGCGGTGACGCGACCTCGCAGCTCTCGGTGACCGTAGGCGCATCGCGGATCCAAGTCAAGGCAGACGGCGGGGGTACCGAGCCGCCGCCCTCGCGCGTTTGACCAAGGGTCGCCTCACGCGCCATAATCGACGGCAGGGTGCCTTTTCGGGCTCTCGCCGGGCAGCCGAGAGTCCCGGGCCTTTGCGCACCGCAGCCGCGCCGCAGCCGCACCGCGCCGCACCGCGCCGCAGCCGCACCGCGCCGCACCGCGCCGCACCGCAGCCGCGATCTCGATGGTTTTTCGCAGGAACCCATAGGATGTCGAACCCCCAGAACCCGGACTCCAAGAAAGCGCCTTCCCCCCCCCAGGGGTCCGCCTCTCCCCAGCGGCCGAAACAGGCCGGGGGCGGGCCGCGCGAGGTGGGCACCACCTTTGCCGTGCTCCCCCAGTTCGAGGGGGCGGACCTGATGCCCCAGACCTCGGGCAAGCTGCTGGCCGCGCTGAAGATCCAGGTGTCCCAGCTCGCCATCGAGCAGGCGGGCTCCGGGATCCGCCACGAGGACGGCAACTACGTGGTGCTGCCCAACACCCTGCGCAGCGCGTGGATGGCCAAGGTGAACCACGCGGTGCTCGGTCCCCTGAAGTTTCTCGTGGGGCAGACCCGCTCCACCTGGGTGCTCGTCTACGACCAACCCCACGAGCGCCTCTACGAGGATCCCCGCTTCATGCCCGTGGAGCTCAAGCGGCGGGACGTCACCCGCACCCCCAAGGGCAAGCAGGTGTACGTCTCGCGCATCGAGCGCGCGGATCTCGACCGGATCAACGCCATCGCCGCCCAGGACGCCGGGGAGCGCCCGGCGTCCACCTCGCTGGCGCCCGCCGAGGACGCGGGGGCCTTCCACGCCGAAGCAGTGCTGGCGCGCCTGCGGCAGGCGACCCTGCTGCGATGCAGCGCCCCGGGCTTCGACCCGGTGGCGTTCTTCGGCACCGTGCAGTTCATGACGCCCACCCAGGCCGGCTCGGGTAACTACTACTACCTGGAGGCCGGTGATCCCGAGGCGCCTCTCACCTGCGAGCTCCACGTGGGCGCGGATCCCGAGCTACGCGAGGGCACCTACGCCCACAGGGCCGTGCTGTCCCACGGCGACGAGCAGAGCTACCTCTACCTCGACATCCGGTATTGACCCCGTGAAGGGCTCGCCCCACCCCAACCGCAGCGGCAACACGCCGCTCAAAAGCAGCAAGGCCTCAGTTGTCCGCTTCCGCTTCCGCTTCCGCTTCCGCTTCCGCTTCCGCTTCCGTTTCCGTTTCCGTTTCCGTTTCCGTTTCCGTTTCCGTTTCCGTTTCCGTTTCCGACGGCAGCGCATCGCAACGCAGGGTCCGGCGCTCCCCCGACTCCAGGGGGATCCGGAACCGCCGCCACGTCCCGTCGAGCTCGCGAATCCGCACGTCGTAGACCCCGGGGCGCAGCCCGAGCTGCAGGGCGCCGCGTTTTTGGTAGCGCGTCCCGTTGACCTCGATGGGAGTGTGCGCGGGACACTCCACGCGCAGCACCCCCCCCGGCGCGCGTTCCGGGGCGATCAGCCAGATCCCCAACCCGATGACGCCCAGCACCGCCACCGAGATCCCGATGATCCACGGGAGCTGCCTCGCGCTCATCGGACCCGCCTCCTGCAACCGCGCCGCCTCCACCAGGTTCGGGGGGATCTGCAAAGGCAAGCCAAGCACCTCGGCGATCCAGGTGGCGCGCTCGATCTCGCGGGCGATGCTCACGCCGTGGCCGAGCATCATCAGCCGCTGGTGGCCGCCACTCTCCCCCCGCAGCACCAGACAGTACAGCGCGCGGGTGGCCGTGCCCTCGTTGGCGATGGTGAGCGTAGCGTCCTGCAGGGAGAGCACGAGGCGACGCAAGGGGCGTTTGATCTCGAGGGTTTCCTCCACCACCTGCAGCCGCTGGTGGCGGCCCAGGGCGATCAGCAGAAAGGACAGCCCCACCGCCACCGTGGCGCCCAGGGCCGCCCAGCTCTGCGGCGGGAGGTCCCTGCCGAGCAGCAGGGGCAACGCGACGCTCGCAATCAACAAGAGGCCAGCGGCGCAGTAAAGCCCCGCCGGCAGGCTCACCACCGCCCGGTGGTGTTTCTTGGACCGCCGCAGCATGGGTTGATGCTGCGCCATGGGCGCCGGAAACGCAACCCACCGCGCTTTTTCGATCGCCCCTCATCGTCTTCTTACGTTCGGGTATAATGCGACGATCGATGTCTCCTCCGATCCCCAAGCCGCGCCCCCGGCGGACGCCAGCCGAGCGCTTTGGCCGCGTCGTGTCTTGCGCCCCACCGCGGGGCTCGTCGCCGAACGTACCGTGGGTCTGCGTCCCGTCGCTGCGCGCGCCGCTCGTCTCGACGCTGCTCGCGGCGTTTCTGCTCACGCCGAGCCTCTGGGGCTGCGGAGACGCCACCGACGTCACGACGGACGCGGACGCGGGCACACCCGACGCCGCCTGGCCGCCGGAGCGCGAGAGCCTCGCCGCGGCCCAGACCTACGACTGCCGGGCCGAGGGACACCCCCCCGAGCGCGTGAGCACCTTGCCGCTGGGCTGCTATGGGGATCCCGCCTGCGAGGGCCTGGTGGTGGTGGCGCACCGGGGGCTCGCCTACCTGGCCCCCCAGAACACCCTGAGCGCCGTACGCGCGGCCATCGTCCTGGGCGTCGACATGGTGGAGGTGGACGTGCGCCCCACCGCGGACGGCGTGCCCGTGCTGATCCACGACGCCACGGTGGACAGCGTCACCACGGCAACAGGCGAAGTCTCGGCCTATACCCTCGCCGAAATCCAAGCCTTGGAGCTGAAGGTCCCCGACGACCTGGTGGGAGACTTCTCCTGCGAACGGATCCCCACCTTCCGCAGCCTCCTCAGGCTGTGCCGCGGTCGCATCGATGTGATGGTGGACCTCAAGGGAGGGCCGGCGCTGGCCGCGGCCATCATCGAAGATGAGCAGATGCTCGCGCAAGCCATCGTGCTCGGCAGCCAATCGGAGCTCGAGGCCGCACGCACGGCCGTACCGGACCTGCGGATCATGATCCGGCCCCAGAGTCACGACGAGATCCAGCCCCTGTGGGACGCCTTCGTGCCCGTGGCGGACGTGGTGCACATCGACCCCGGGTTCGACGATCCCGCCACC
Source organism: uncultured Myxococcales bacterium (assembly GCA_964346625.1). Classification (GTDB taxonomy): domain Bacteria; phylum Myxococcota_A; class Polyangia; order HGW-17; family JAJRWW01; genus CAYFWA01. Next base: position 383 of record CAYFWA010000612.1, on the reverse strand, counting down.
ATCGCGCTCATCCACGGCCTGGGCGCCAAGGTGCTCATGGACATGTGGGGCGCGGACGCCTACGCCCTGATGCTGGGCGACGTCTCGGACTACGCGGAGGCCTACGAGGCCGGCATCGACATCCAGCAGTCCGAGTTCGCCTTCATGCCCCTGTGGAGCGTAGGCCGGGGCAGCCCACCACCGTGAGCTGGCCCATGATGCGTGAGCAGCAGCAGATGGGCGTACACGTCGACCGGGATGGGTGACTGGGCTCACAGATAGAAAAGCAAAGAGACCCGAATCGAACGTCGGCGCCCTCGTATGGGTGGCCGGTGGCTCTCGGCAGGGACCGCGACACGCCGGGGATCCGCGACACGCCGGGGATCCGCGACACGCCGGGGATC
>CAYFWA010000611.1:0-4727 GCA_964346625.1 uncultured Myxococcales bacterium | reverse complement strand
ACGAGCCTCGGAGTCACATTAAACGGGGGCAGGGGCTTCGTCGCTGGTGGAGGCGTCAGCGTCGGGGGACTGCCCGGTCTGCCCGGACTGCGCGGTGGCGCGCTTGTGGCGGCGGCGCAGGGGCTCGAGCAGGGAGTAGATCACCGGGACCACCACAAGGGTGACCAGGGTGGAGACCAGCAGGCCGCCCACCACGGCCTGGCCGAGGGGGGACCAGATGTAGGCGCCCTCCTTGGTGGACAGGGCGAGGGGGAGCATGCCCATGATGGTGGTGAAGGCGGTCATGAGCACCGGGCGCAGGCGGCGCTCGCCGGCGCGCTGGATGGCCTCGTCGCGGGAGGCGCCCTCGGCGCGGAGTTGGTTCACGTAGTCGATGAGCACGATGGCGTTGTTGACCACCACGCCCACGAGGACGATGAGGCCGGTGAAGGCCGGGATGGACAGCTTGGTGCCGGTGACCAGGAAGGCCAGGAACACGCCGGTGAGGGCGAAGGGCACCGAGAACATGATGACGAAGGGATCCAGCAGGGACTCGAACTGGCCGGACATCACCATGTAGACCAGGATCAGGCTGAAGACGAAGACCCAGGTGAGGTCGGCCTGGGTCTCCTTTTGCCGCTTGGCCTCCGAGCCCTGCTCGATGGTGACGCCTTTGGGCAGGCGGAGGGAGGCGAGGCCCTGGTCCACGTCGTTGAGCACGTCTCCCAGGGCGCGGTCGCGGTAGCCGGCGCCCACCTTCACCACCCGCTCCTTGTCCATGTGCTTGATCTCGATGGGGCTGCGGCCGCGGATGATGCGGGCGAAGTTGGCCAGGGGGAAGGTCTGCGAGCCCCCGTGCATGGTCTGGCCGGCGATGGTGACGTGCTTGCGGCTCATGTTGGGGATGAGCAGCCGCTCGAGGTCCGCGGGGTTTCGGCGGTCCGCCTTGCGCAGGCGCACCATGATGTCCATGGGGTTCTTCTCGGCGCGGTACTCGCCGGCCTTCCAGCCGTGCAGGGCGGCGCGGAGGGTGGCGCCGATGGCCATGGAGGACAGCCCCATCTTGGCGGCGCGCTTGCGATCCACCATGACGCGGAAGTCCGGCTTGGTGTCCAGCAGCTCGGCGGACACGTCCTTGGTGCCCTCGATGTCGGCGAGCATGCGCTCCACCCGCCGGGCGGCCACCTTGAGGTTCTGGAAGTCGTCCCCCTTGAGGTTGAGCGTGATGGGCTTTTCCGAGCCCATGAGCGTGGTGCCCATGGGGTTTCCGGTGCGGTAGGTGACCACCGCTTCGGGGAACCGCTCCTCGACCCAGGGGCGGAGCTCGTCCACCACGTCCTCTTCGGACCGCTCCCGCTGGTTCTTGTTTACCAGTCGGCACATGATGGTGGCGATGTTGATGCCCTCCTTGCCTCCCGAAGAGGACATGATCCCGGACTCCGAGGTGCCGGCGTTCCAGAAGGTCATCCGCACCTCGTCGAAGCTGCGAAGCTTTTCGGAGATCTGGTCCGCCGCCTCGGCGGTCTTTTCCAGGCGGGTGCCCTGGGGCAGCTCGATGATCACCTGCACGAAGCCGTAGTCGTCCGTCAGCACGAAGTCCACGCCGGTGCGTAGCACCAGCACCGCCGAGCCCCCGAGGATGCCCAGCGCCAGCAGCACCACCACGAGCCGCCCGCGCAGGGCCTTGCCCAGCAGCCAGGCGTAGCCGCGCTCCACGCCGCGGAAGCCGCGCTCGATGCCGCCGGCCACGCGCCGATGCAGGGGGACGCGGGCGCCCGGCGCGGCCGGTGGGGTGGGCTTGACGAGGCGGGCCGCCAGGGTGGGGGTGAGCACCAGCGCCGTGAGCAGCGAGGCGCTGAGGGTGAAGATCATCACGAACACGAGCTGGCCGAGCATCACGCCGATGAAGCCGCGCACGAACAGCAGGGGCGCGAAGATCACCACCGAGGTGAGGATGGAGGCGAACACCGCGCCGGCCACCTCCCGGGTGCCGTTGACCGCCGCGTCCACCGGGGGCTCGCCCTCCTCCACCCGCCGGGCAATGGACTCCAGCACCACGATGGCGGCGTCCACCACCATGCCAATGGCCAGGGCCATGGCGATGAGGCTGACCGCGTTGATGGTGTACTCCATCAGGTACATGCCGGCGAACACCGCGATCATGGAGGCCGGGATGGCCACCGCCACCACCAGGCTCGGTCGCAGGCGCCGCAGAAACAGCAGCACCACCACCAGCACCAGCACGCCGCCGATGAGCACGGTCTGGGTGAGGTTGTCCACCGTGGCCCGGATGAACTCCGAGCCGTCGAGCAGCGGGACGATTTCGAGCCCCGGGGGCAGGCCCGCCTGGAACTCGTCGATGTTCTCCTTGACCCGGGTGACCACGTCGATGGTGTTGGCGCCGCTCTTTTTGAACACCATCACCCAGATGGCCTCCTTGGCGCCGTGCTTGGCGATGGTGCGGCGCTCCGGGAGCCCCACCTTCACGTCGGCCACGTCCTTGAGGTAGATCTGGCTCAAGGCGAGGTAAAAAGGGTCGGGGATCTCGGCGCGCTGGGCGCCGGCCAGCGGCGGGGCGGCCCCCATGCCCACCAGGGTCCAGCGGATCTGCTCCAGGTTCTGGTAGTCGCCGGGGACGCTCACCGGCAGGTCGAGGTCCCCCATCTGCATGCGCCCGGCGGGCACCGACAGGTTCTGGGCCTCGAGCACCTTCACGAGCTGCAGCAGGCTCAGGTCCCGGTCCTGCAGCGCCTTGCGGTCCACCTCCACCACCACCTGCCGCTTGGGGGCGTTGAGCATCATGGTGTTGCCCACGCCGGGGATGCGCTCCAGGCGGTTGATGAGCCGCTCCTTGATGAGCTGACGGTAGGCCTGCAGGTCACCCCGGTTGGCCTTCACCCCCAGGATGTACACGGGCAGCATGGAGGAGGAGAACTTCAGGATCCACGGCTTTCGAGCCTCGTCGGGCAGGCTGTTCTTGACGAAGTCCAGGTGCTGGCGAAGCTCGTTTACGGTGGCCTCCAGATCCGTGCCTTGGTCCATAATCAGGGTGATCATGGACAGGTTCTCCTTGGAGGAGGAGGTCATCTGATCGAGGCCGGGGATGGAGCTGAAGCTGCGCTCCAGCAAGTTCGTGACCTTGGTCTCCACGTCCTCGGCGCCCGCCCCGGGGTAGATGGTGACCACCGTGAGCACCGGCGGCTCGATCTCGGGCATCTGATCGATGGGCAGCCGGGTCAGGGCGTAGCCCCCGAACAGCACCAGGGCCGAGAACGCCATGATCACCAGCACCGGCCGGCGGACGGCGCGTTCCAGCAGCGTCATCGCAGCGTCTCCCTCGGGGGTTGACCGGGCTCACGCCTGGCCGTGGCCGGGCGCGCGGCGGGACGGCCACGGGCGGGGGCCCCGCGCGGGTGACCCGCGGCCCTCGCGGGCCTCGCGGGCCTCGCGGGCCTCGCGGGCCTCGCGGGCCTCGCGGCCCTCGCGGCCGCTGGGGACGCGCTCTTGCGCACGGAGACGCGGGTCTTGTCCAGCAGCCGCTCGTGGCCCTCCACCACCACCCGGGCGCCGGGCTCCAGCCCGTCGAGCACGGCCACGTAGCCATCCTGGCTGCGGCCGAAGCGGATGCGCCGCTCCCGGGCGCGTCCCTGGCCGTCCACCGTGAAGACGCTCACCTCCCGCTCCAAGGGCTCGGTGGCCAGGGCGCCGCTGGGCACGGCCAGCCATCGCGTGGGCTCGAGCGCCACGCTAACCCGGGCGGACATGCCCGGCATGAGCTTCCCCTGGGGATTGTCCACCCGCACCCGGATGGTGACCGTGCGGCTCATGGGGTTGACGTAGGGGATGATCTCCTCGAGCACGCCGGGGCGCAGGGCCTGACCGGGCAGGGCGTCGAAGTGCACGGCCACCTTCCGGCCCTTTTCGAGCCGGCCCACGTCGGCCTCGTTCACCTCGGCCTGCACGTAGAGGGGATCATGGCGCGTCACCACCAGCACCACGGTGGGCGGGAAGGGGCGCGCGGTCTCTCCGGGATCGGCCAGCCGGCGGACCACGAACCCGTCGAAGGGGGCCTTGATCTTGGTGTCGGTGAGCTTGGAATAGGCGATACCGAGCTCTCCCTTCACTTTTTCGATGATGCGCTTCGCGGCGTCGCGCTGGGCCTTGGCCTTGACGAAGGGGATCTCCACCTCGTCGAGCTTGGCCCGGGAGATGGCCTTGGCCTCGTGCAGGCGCCGCAGCCGCTGCAGGGGCCCCTCGAGGCGCTGCAGCACCTCGTCGGCGGCGCGGGCCTTGGCCTTGGCGGAGGCCAGGTTCACCCGGAGCTCGATGGTGCCCACGTAGACCTCCTTGGGGTCCACCTCCACCAGCAATTCCCCCTTCTCGATCCGGTCTCCGGCGCGCTTGGTGATTTTCCGGATCACCCCCGGGATGGACGGGGCCACCAGGATGCGCTCGGCGGGCTCGAGGTTGCCCTCGAGCACCAGGGTCCGCTGGAACTCCCGCACGCGGGCGGTCTCCACGGCGACGGGGACCACGTCCGGGCTCTTGCGGCTCTTTTTCGCCGACGCGTCCTTGGTCTCGTCGCAGGAGGCGCAGCCGGTGAGCCAGGGAGCCCCCCCCAGCATCATCGCCAGCAGCCCGGCGAGCCAGAGCGACGGCGCGGCGCGGCGGATCCGCGCTCCGCGTGGCCGTACACGTTCAGGGGGGATGTCCCATCCCCCCTCGCCTCGAAAAAGCGCGGTTTTTCG
>CAYFWA010000610.1:0-4742 GCA_964346625.1 uncultured Myxococcales bacterium | reverse complement strand
CAACGCGATTTGTACTGCACTTATGAAAGGTTGACTGCTGGCGCGGCTCTGGCCGCTTTACCACAGTGCGGCGCGGCAAGGCCCCCCCAGAGGCCTCGTTGACGCGCCGCTGCTGTGGTCAACATGCCAGAGCCGTGACAGCGCGGCGTGTACAGCAAAGCGTTCGTTTTCGCACAATCCGGATCACGGCCAGATTCGGCTCGCAACTCCGTTTCTCTCGAAAAACGGGTCATTATCGTGGTGAGAGATCCGGATAGAGCCAAAAATTTGCCCGCCCCGATCGCCCCCACTAGGATGGGTGCGATGTCTCGGGATCCTTCGATTTTTCGCTCGTTCTCCTTCCGATCGCGCCGAGCGCGCTTTGGGTCGTCCGTTCGTGCAAGACAGCGAGGCGGGCGGCACGAGCGGCACGGGCGGCACGGGCGGCACGGGCGGCACGGGCGGCACGGGCGGCACGGGTTGTGTGGGTTGAGTGGGCTGGTGGGGCTGGTGGGGCTGGTGGGGCTGGTGGGGCTGCTCGGATGGCCCGCGGCGGCGGCGGCGGGGGCGACCAGCGCGCACGACGAGGTGGGGGCGCTTTACTCCAGCCGGTTCGGCTTCGACCGGCGGGGGGTGCCCCTGATCACGGTGCGGATCATGGAGGGGCAGACCAAGGTCACGCTGTCGTCTGCTTCTTCTTCGCGTTCTTCTTCGCGTTCTTCCGCGCGTTCTTCCGCGCGGCGCGGGGTGGCGCTGCAGCCCCACGGCACGAGCGCCACGGAGGTGACGGGGGCCCGGGCGTGGACCGTGCGGCTGAAAAACGGGCGACCGGCTCGGGCCCGGCACTGGGTGGTGCTCGAGCGGGTGGCGGGCTCGCTTCAGCGCGAGGATCGGGCGGCGCGGCTGAGGGCGTGGAAAAAAAAGGGCCTGAAAGCGCGGACCCTGGAGGTGGGCACGCTGTTTGCCGTGGGTGGGCGGGTGGTGGATCACCGGACCACGCTGGTGGTGACCCAGCCCGATCCCAACGAGGCGGTGGCCCGGGCGCGGGCGCGGCGGCTCAAGCAGCGGCTCAAGCGCAGCGTCACGGTGCACCGGGAGCTTCTGCGGCGGCCCCACGCGACGCTGGTGGCCCGGCCCCACGGGCCGGGGTCGTCGCTGCGGGTGGTCAACCGCGACGTGTTCTGGTTCGCGCCGCAGGGCAAGGGCCGGATCACGGTCGAGCAGGTGGAGTTCGGCAAGGGGTATCGCTGGCACAGCCACCGCGACCGGAGCTATTTCGGCCGGATCTACGTCACCGTGGACCGCGCGGGCAAGCTGGCCGTGGTCAACGAGGTGCCCGCCGATCACCTGCTGTTCGGGCTGGTGCCCGCCGAGATCTACACGTCGGCGCCCCTGGAGGCGCTCAAGGCCCAGGCCGTGGCGGCCCGCGGGCAGCTCCTGGCCAAGATCGGGACGCGGCACACCACCGACCCGTACCTCATCTGCAGCGCCCAGCACTGCCAGGTCTACAGCGGGGTCGGGCGCGAGCACCGGCGCACCAGCCGCGCGGTGCGCGAGACCCGGGGGCTGATCCTGGTGGATCGGCACGGGCGGCTCGCCGACACGGTCTACAGCGCCAACGCCGGCGGGTTCACCGAGCACAACGAGCACGTCTGGCACACGACCCCCAACCCCAACCTGCGCGGGCACCTGGACGCGTCGACCGAGGCGCGCGCCAAGCTCGAGCGCTTCGCCGGCGGCATCACCGAGGACAACCTCCGGGCCTGGCTCAGCGCCTCGCCGCCTTGCTGGAGCAATCGCGCCTCGGTGGGGGTCAAGGGACGGTTTCGCTGGACCCAGCGCATCGGGCAGAAGCGGATGAACCGCCTGGTGCGCCGCCGCTACGGCAAGGTGGCCGGCGGGCGGCAGGTGCGGCGGTTGCAGGTGCTGCGCCGTGGGGTCTCGGGCCGGGCGGTGGCGATCCGGCTCCATGTCCGGGGTCGGCGCGGGCGACATCACATCGACGTGGAGGGCGAGCTGACCATCCGGCGGCTGCTGGGCAACCTCAAGAGCGCCATGTTCGTGGTGGATCACCGGCGGGCCGCCGACGGGCGCACCGACTTCTTGTTCCGCGGGGGGGGCTGGGGCCACGGCGTGGGGATGTGTCAGACCGGCGCCATCGGCATGGCCGAGGCGCACCGCAGCTTCCGGCAGATCCTGCAAAGCTACTATCGAAAGACCAAGCTGCTGAAGCTGTACTAGGTGGACACTTCGCGCTACCCTTGCGGGGCAGCCCATGTTGAGCCCTGGTCTACAGCTTTCATTGTCGCGCTGCCGGAGGATCCGGAGGCGGGGACCCACGCGATGCGTCCGAGCCCGGGAGCACCGGGCTTCGGTGCACCGCGGCGACGGCGGCGACGGCGGCGGCGACGGCGGCGACGGCGGCGACGGCGGCGGCGGCGGCGGCGGCGGGCGCGCCCCAGGGACCATCCGGTCGGCCTTCACGTCAGCCATGGGGCCGGCGGTATTGCTGGGGCAAAGGCTGGGGTTGGTATTGATGTTGGGGTTAGGGCTGGGGGTGGGTTCGGGGGCCGTGGGGACGCTGGGCGGCTGCGGCAGCGAGTCCAACTCCCGGGTGGTGGAGTACTGCATCCCGCTGGAGGAAGACTCCCGGAACCTGCCCGTGGCCCGCGTGGTGCTCGCCTACCAGCGGTTTTCCGCCGAGCAGCCGCCCACGCCCGCTGACACCCTGCGCTTCCTGGTGGCCACCGAGAGCGCGCAGACCGTGGTGGATCGGGCGGCCATCGGGGGCGGCACGGGCGACGCCACGGGGACCACCGAGGTGGAGCGGATTCGGCTGGGGGTGGCGGACGCGGTCTCCGATCGGGTGGCCGTGCGCGCCACCTTCTGGGACGCGCGGAGCCTGGTGATGGATCTGCCTCCCCTCGGCCCCGCCGGGCAGGAGCGACGCTACGACGGCATCTTCGGGGGGAACCTGCTGCGCAAGTACGCCGTGCGGCTCCACCTGCGCCCGGACCTGGCCCGCTGTCGGCTGCCCTGGGAGCCGGGGACGCCCACCTGGCCGAGCATCACGTTCTCCCCGGACTACTCGGACAAGCGCTCCGAGCTCGCGCTCGACGGCTACGGGGTCATCCGGTTCAACCTCGCCGGCGGCGGAAACGCGGTGGTGCAGGACGCCCAGTTCGACTTCAAGGCCACCCGGGTGGCGGTGGGCGCCTGCGTGCAGCCGCAGCCCTTCGACCCCACCGATCCGGACATCAAGGCCCTGAAGGACATTCCGGTGACCGGCGTGGACGCCTACCTGCTCATCGCCTCGGGCACGCAGCCGATGGTGCTTTCGGACTCGTTCTACGATCGCCTGGAGGCCACCAAGACCGTGGAGGAAGGCGCCACCTGGATCCCCTCGCCGCAGGCGTCGTCCATCTTCCTGGGCGAGGGAGAGACTGCCGCTCGCCAGATCGACCTGCAGCGGGTGGTGCTGGTGGGCAATCGCAGCTCCAAGCGCGGGCCCTGCGCCGAGCTGCAGCAGCGGCGCTGGATCGAGTGGGCCGAGCGCTGCCGGGTGGATTCGGCGTGCTACGAATCGCTGTCGGACCGGGATCGCTCCCGGGGGCTGGGACGCAAGGGGTCGGCGGTGCTGGAGGTGGACGTCACCCGCGGCAGCGGCGCGACCCCGGCCGCGCTGCCGGCCTACGTGATCTCGGACCACACGGTGCTCTTTTGGGGGCTGCGCTCCGAGATTGGCACCAAGATCCCGGTGGTGGACGGGCTGGTGGGGGCGGCGTTTCTCGAGCACTTCGAGGTGATCATCGACTACCCGAACACCCGGCTCATCATGCGGTGCGCCGGCTACAAGGGGCCGGTGCGCCAGCGCGCCTGCGACCCCTCCATCGCGGACCCCCAGCAGTGGAAGAGCTGCTGTCTGCCGGCGGCGCGGCTGGGCACGGCCACCTGCTGCGATACCCGCTCGCTGGTCAACGACGAGGGGCACCGCATCCCCCGAAGCTGCAAGTGCGCCGGATCTCTCTGCTGCCAGTATCACCGGCTGACCGGCGATCAGGATTGAGCCGGGAGGATTCGGGCCGAACGAAAACGTCGCCTAGGCGCGCTGCTCGAAGAGGAACCGTTTCTTGCTCACAAAGCACCGCACTCCGCCATCCACGTCTCCCCCCGATCCGCGATCAAGGACTCCCCCCGGGAGGAGGCTTTCGATCCTGCTGATCGCCTTCGTCCTGTTAGAAGGCGTGGCCCTGACCGCCTGTGATCCCGGCCCCGCGCTGCCGGAGATCCGGCAACTGCGCGTGCGGCGGCTGAGCCGGGGGCTGTCGGCCCGACCCTGGCCCATCGTGCTGGAGGGCAAGGGGCTCGTGACCTCGGCGGCCCACCCCCTGCGGCTGGAGCTGCTGCGGGTCGAGCCCCCGTGGCCCCGGGTGCGCGTGGCGCTGCAGGGCCTGCAGCTCGAGCCCCCCCACCGCGTGCGCGCCGAGGTGCCCGCCGGGACGCCGCCGGGACGATATCGCCTCGTGGCCTACCGGGGCGGACGCTGGGTGCTCGAGCGCCACCGGATCCGCGTCCGGGCGTCCCAGGCAAACAACGACGCCGCCAAGCTGTCGGGCCTGTGGACTCGTCGGCCCGGCGAGCATCAGGGCGGCCGGCTGGTGATCACCGGGTCGAATCTCGGGGGCCCGGTGCGCGTGTCGCTGCACGGTCCCCACCGCCGCAGCGACGAGCTGCGCCCCCCGCGGCCGCGGCGGGCGCAGCTC
>CAYFWA010000609.1:0-4748 GCA_964346625.1 uncultured Myxococcales bacterium | reverse complement strand
AGAATTGATGGATCGGCGGCCGAATGCCGAAGTTATTCTTGCGCGAGCCCTTAGACCGAAGACCCGACGGATCGCCGCGGCCCGGGGCGTTCGGCGGGCCCGGCGGGTCTACCTGCCCAACCTGGAGGGGCACGCCTACGCCTTCTCCGGGGTGCTCCGGGCCCGGGGGCTGGACACCGAGGTGCTACCCCGCCCGGACGAGGAGTCCGCGCGGCTGGGAGAGGAATACACCTCCGGCAAGGAGTGTCACCCCTATGCGTTGGTCACCGGCGAGCTGGTGCGGCTGCTTCGCTCCGGGCGGGCAGGGCGCGGGGACGTGTTCTTCGCCCCGGGGACCCGGCTGCCGTGCCTGCTGCCGCAGTACGGAGACGGTTGGCGCATGGTGCGCGATCAGCTCGACGTTCCCGTGGAGATCTGGGATCCCCACGTGGGGGAGATGAAGGCGCTGCTGGGGCTCGACGGGGTGGGGCGGCTGTACGAGGGGCTCACCGCCATCGACTACCTCATCACGCTGGGCTGTCTGCTGCGGCCCCGGGAGCGCGTGGACGGTGAGGTGGACCAGGCGGTGGAGCGAGGCTATCGCGACGTGGAGCAGACCCTGGCGACCGCCTCGCGGTGGGTGCGCACCGATCCCCGGGGGGACATGGCCGCCTGCATGGCGCGGTGCATGGATCGGTTCCGGTGCCTGTCCCTGCGTCCGTCCGAGCCCCGCCCCCTGGTGGGCGTGACCGGGGACCTGTACTCGCGGATCAACCGGGTGGGCAATGGGGACCTGTTCGGTCGCCTCGAGTCCATGGGGTGCACGGTCTGGCCCAGTCCGTTTTTCGGGGGCACGGCGGACTTCGAGGCGCCCCAGGACGCGCGGCGGGCGGCGGGCCGCGGCCAGGCCGGGGACGCCCTGGGCAGCTACGCGGTGGGCCTCATGCAGCTCGCCCTGGCCAAGCGCATGCTCGCCCAGGTGGATCCCCCGCTGCGCCCCTTCTGCCAGGAGCCCCCGTCGCACACGCTGCAGCGGGCCGCGGCCCGATACTTTGGCGAGGACACCCTCCACCTGGTGCGCGGCATCGTGGGCAAGATGGTGGACTTCGCCGAGCGCGGAGCCCACGGCGTGGTCATGGCGGCGGGGCTCAACTGCATGGTGGGCGTGACGGCCTCGGCTCCCATCCCGGCCATCCGGCGTGACCACGGGGGGGTGCCCATGGTGTACCTCGCCTACGGCTCCAACGAGGGGCCCGCCCAGCGGATCCAGCTCGAGACCTTCGTTCACCAGGTCTGGCAGTTTTTCAGACAGAAGCCGAAGCCGAAGCCGAAGCCGCAAGAGCAACCGCAAGCGTCATCGGAGCAGCTCCAGTGCTCATCGCGCCTCGAGCAGCTTGTGGAATAAGAGGGTGAGGGCCCGCAGGTGCCAGGGGCGCAGCTCCAGGGTCACACGGATCTGCTTGCCGTGGGCCTCGATGGGCACCGCGTTGAGAAGCGAGGACAGCCGCGCCCGCTTCACCCGGGGCAGCCGCGCGGTGTAGCGGCGGACGAACCGGAGCGTGTTCGCCACCGCGGCGGGGGTGACGGCATCCTCGTAGAGCAGACGCAGGTGCACCCGCACGCGGCGGTGGCGGGGCCCCGAAGGTCCCACCGTGAGCACCGCGCCCCGCAGGGCGCTCTTGAGCCCGTAGCCTCGCACGCGGTTGAAGGGGTAGGGGACGCGCCGGTTTTTCTGTGGGGTCCAGGTCAGGGTAATCCAAGGCAATCCCCCGTCCACGGCCCTTGGCTCGGGCCGCGGTGGGCGCGGCTCCGTGCGTCGTCGCGGCCGGGGCTCTGTCGGTCTGCGGGCCGGGGCGGCGCGTCGTCGCGCCGTCCCGCGTCCGGGCGTGCGTGCGTTGGGCGTGCGTGCGTTGGGCGTGCGTGCGTTGGGCGTGCGTGCGTTGGGCGTGCGTGCGTTGGGCGGGTCTGCGGGGGCCCGGCCCGCAGGTCGGCGCGCCGCTCGCGTCGGGCTCGGGGGGGAATCAGGCGGGCGACGGGCAGCGGGGGAGGGGCGCCGAGACGGCGGCGCCGCGTGGCGAAGCCCAGCGCCTGCCGCGCCGCGTGGCAGGCTCGCGCCGAGCCCCCCGGCCCGCAGGTTCTCCCGCACCCGGTCGGTGAGGGTCGAGCGGGAGGCGTCCTCGAGCATGGTCTGGAGCACCGGCGCCATGGGGCGGCGATAGCTCCAGGCCACCAGACCGCGCACGGGGAACACCAGGGCGTAGTCGCCCTGCCGGCGATACACCCGCCGTCCCATGACCACGGCGGCCGCGAGGGGACCCTCGCGCCGGAAGCGTTGCAGGATTCGCTTTCGGTCCAGCCGCCCTTCGGCCACCAGGCAGAAAGGGCGATCGTAGCGACCCAGGAACCGGTGATCGTGCTTGCCCGGGCGCGCGGCGGCGCGCGCCTCTAGATCCACGCCGAACACCACGCGCGAGGCCCAGGTGGGGTCGAAGCCCAGGGGGGTCAAGGTGGCCCGGAGCCGGGGCACTCGCCGCCCGGTGAGGATCGCCTCGGCCCAGCCCTGGCGCCGCAGTGCGGTTACCCGCACCATTCCGAGCACGGAGTACCCCCGAGGCAGCAGCCGCAGCAGCGCGGGCAACGGCCGCTCATGGGTGGGTGCGTTGCTCGGCCGGGCCATGGGATCGTAGTCGGGCGCGGCCCCGCCGCGCTGGCTCCCGCCGGTGGCGCGGTGAAGCGGAGGGTATCGGAGGCGGGGATCCGTGGCGCCTCCCGCTGGCTCGGCGCGGGGGTCGGCGATCCGCTGGCTCCCACGTTTCGTAGCGCCCGGAGCGCGAGAAAACGGCCCCGTGGCCGTGAACCACAAGGAGAACAGGGTCAAGCCCACCACCAGGCCCCCCACGAGGGCCGCGCGGCCGGGGTGTGTGTGGACGACGTACGGCATGGAGCGCGGCTGCCCGACGGGGCTGTGGCTCAGGGAAGCGCCTTGAGGCCGGCGTAGGCCTTGCGGAAGGCGGACAGGTGGCGCCGGGAAGGCATCAGTGCGGGCTCCAGCCGAGGTTCACGTAGAAGATCCCGGCCACCCCCGCCAGGTCCCGACACCCCTGACCCTCGCCGCAGCGCAGGCGCGCCCAGGTGTACAGCGCCTCGGCTCGCAGCTTCAGGATGACGTCCGGCCACCAGGACAATCGGATCCGGTAGTCCCACCCGGCGCCGGTCTGCCAGCCGAAGCCGTCCTGGATCACGCCGTCGCCGTAGTCGAGTCGGGTGTAGTTGAGCCCCAGCCGAGCGTAGACGGAGCTACGACAAAACACCGTGAGAAACAGCTTTGCGTCCGCGGTGAGCTGGTGCAAAAAGGCGTCGCCCTCAGCCGGGGTGGTGGTGAGGCCGTCGGCGCCCGCGGGCTGTCCCGCCGGCGGTGGCACGGCGGGGACATCCTCCCAGTTGCGCAGGAGCTGGGCGCCCAGATAGCCCACCTCGAAGCCGAGCCAGCGCTTGCGCCAGCCGGCCCAGGCGGCGAACAATCCGGTGCTTTCGAAGCGGGTGCCGATCTCCCCGGTGGGCCACAGATACCCACCGCCCACTCCCAGGTAGAGCCGCCCGTACGGGCTCGATTTGCGGGGCGGGCGGCGGGCGCGGCGCGGGCGGCGCGGCGTCGGCGCGGCCTCGCCGGCCGCCTCCCGGTCCAGCTCGTCACCCGCCGGGGGTGGGGGCGGCGGCGGGGCCTCGTCGCTGGCCGATGGCGGCGCCGGAGGCGGCGGGGGTGGCGCCCCCTGGGCCTGCGCGGGAGCGGCCGCGCTCGCGAGCAGCCAGCAGGTCAACAAGCCAGCAGCCAAAGAAGGGCCTCTCATGAAAACACGATGTCTCCGGATCCGATGCCTGGGGAGCATGGGTCACCTTGTACGGACAGCCATCTTGCCATTGTGGCAAAGACCGGGCGGGTTGGCACGAACAAATATTGCGGAGCTCTCGGCGCCGTTCAGGGCACGAGCTTGTAGCCGATGCCGTGCACGGTCTGCAGGTGGCGGGGCTCGGCGGGGTCGGGCTCCACCTTGGCGCGCAGCTTGCGGATGAAGTTGTCCACGGTGCGCGCCGTGCCGTCGTAGTCGCCCCCCCACACGTCGGCCAGGAGCTGCTCGCGGGAAAACACGCGCTCGGGGCGGCGGACCAGGAACTCCAGGAGATCGAACTCGCGGGCGGTGAGCCGGATGCTCTCCCCGCTGCGGGTGGCCTCCCGCTGCGCGGGGCGCAGCTCGAGATCGCCGAGGCAAAGCACCTCCTTGGCCCGGGCCTGTTGGGCCTGCCGCGGACGCCGCAGGGCGGCCTCCACCCGGGCCAGCAGCTCCTGGAGCCCGAAGGGCTTGGTGAGGTAGTCGTCGGCGCCCTCGGTGAGGCCGCGCACCTTGTCCTGCTCCATGTCCTTGGCCGACAGGATGATCACCTGGGACTCCACGCCCTGGGCGCGCAGGCGGCGCAGCACTTCGAAGCCATCCAGGCCCGGCAGCATGATGTCGAGGACAATCAGGTCGGGGCGATGGGTCACGGCCAGGTCCAGGCCGTCCGGGCCGGTGGCGGCGATCCGTACGTGGAAGCCCTCGAACCGCAGATTGTGCCCGATGCCGTTGGCCAGCGAGAGGTCGTCCTCGACGATGAGCACAGACTCTTCCTTGTCGCGTTTCATGCTGGTCCTGCCCTGCGTTCCTTGCGGGAGGCTTACGCTGAGGGCTCGCGCAAGAATAACTTCGGCATTCGGCCGCCGATCCATCCCGGCT
>CAYFWA010000608.1:0-4753 GCA_964346625.1 uncultured Myxococcales bacterium | reverse complement strand
CGCGATGCCGAAAAAGCGACTACCTTTAGACTGTTGCCAACAGCGCAACTGGCTCCCACCATCCGAGCCGGCCGTCTTCCTCATCGCCCTACTCACTCTAGAAATCATCTGTTTTCTCCGAGGATTCGGTGTGATGCCTACATCAAGATCCGGTAGCCGAGCAGAAAGCGCAGGGCCGAGCCGTCGGCGTCGCCGGTGATGAGCTCATCCACCTCCACCCAGGCGTACTCCGCCTCCAGGAACAGGGCGCCCGGGCCCAGGTAGAATTCCCCGCCGAGGGCCACGAAGACCCCCACCCGCAGATCCTGCTCGACGTGGGTGCCGAAGGACTCCTGCCCCGAGCTGGCCTCCTCGGTGATCTGGAGAAAGAACAGCCGCGGGCCCACGGTCAGGTAGCCGTTGGCCAGCTTGGAGTAGGGGGGGAAGATGCGCCCGGTGACGCCGAAGCTGAGCATCAGCTCCTGGTAGGTGAGCTCCCAGTCGTAGGTACCGTCGGGCACCAGGCGCGGGTCCTCTCCCTGGCCGCTGGCGCCGTGGTGGCCGTAGGAAAGCGACGCGGACAGGCCGAGGCGCCGGCCCAGGAAGGGGAGCAGGTAGCCGATCTCCAGCTCGACGCCCCCGCCGGTCTCCAGCTCGGAGAAGGGCTGGGGGATCCCGAGGCTCCCCTTGACGCCGACGGCCAGGCCGAGCTTGACCCGCTGCGACCCGGCCGAATCGTTGGGCTCGGCCGGCTCGGCCGGCTCGGCCGGCTTGGCGGCGTGGACCGACGCGTCGGGGGGGGACGGATCCCCGGCGGGGGCTGGCTCGCCAGCGGCGGCCGGATCCCCGGCGGTGGCCGGAGCCCCGGCGGCGGCCGGCTCGCCAGCGTCGGCGGCGCGGGCCGCGCCGATTGGAAGGGTGAGGGTGAGGCTGCAGGCGAGGATCGCGCTCGAAAGGGCGATGGTGATGTTGCGATGCATGGTCTTCCTCCTTGGCCTGCGCCTACCAGATGGTGGAGTCCACGGTGTTGGTGGGGCCGGTGCTGCTCTGCCCGCCCACGATGAAGATGAAGGCGCTCTCCAGGGTGCTGCCCATGAGCACGCGATCAACGCTCATGTTGGTGCCCTCGTTGTTGAACCCCGCCGTGTCGGGGAACGTGCGCAGCCCGCAGCCGGCGAAGGGACAGACGTGAGCGGACATGGACTCGTTGGACGGATTGCCCTGGTTGCCGCCGAAGGCGAACAGCCGATTGTTGATCCCGGCGTAGCCGTAGCCCGCGCGGCCTGGTGTGAATCCCGTAACGGACTCCCAGCCCCCCGCGTCCAGGGCGCCGCCGGTCTGGACCTCCACGGCGCTCACTTCGGTGACGATGGCCGCGCCGCTGCCCCGGCCGCCGCCGGCGTAGATCCAGGTCTCGCCGGTGGGCACCGACGTGCTGGACTGCGCGTTGAGGACGTAGGCTCCGAGCTGCCACCGCGCGCTGGGCAGGTCGATGGTCCCGGAGGTCCAGGTGCCCACGGTGTGGCTCTTGGGGCTGTTGACGCTCACCGGCAGGTACTCGTAGGAGCTGAGCACCGTGCCAGTGTCATCCCGGCCCCCGATGGCGTAGATGTAAAAGGCGCTGCCCAGGTCGGGGTTGGACGACTGCCCCGGGTCCGCGGCCAGGGCGATGCCGAAGCCCTCGCGCGCGGAATTGAGCGGCGCCGACGTGAGGGCGCGCCACTGGCCGAGGGCGCCGTTGGGCAGCGGGGCGATCACCGGCGTGAGGGAAGCCAGGCCGGTGTCGGTGAGCTGGGTGGTGGCGCCGCCGGACACCTCGGCGATGAGCTCCTCGCTGCCCGAGGCCAGGTCGGGCTGCGGTGAGCGGTAGACGCGGTAGCCCACCGCGCCGGGCACCTGGCTCCAGAGCAGCGTGAGGTGGATCTTGTCGGTCAGATCCGGGAGCTGCACCACCAGGGGCTCGGAGGCGAGGCTCTCGCCGTCGGGGTTGCGGTCGTCGCCGGAGCCGAACACCGCCGAGACCCGGTAGTACCAGATCCCACCCCCGAGCCCGGCGCCCGAGCCCGTGGTGATGGACAGGTCGTCCACCACCGGCGCGTCCAGCGGATCCAGGATCTCGGCGCGGTACACCGTGTCCACCGCGCTCGTGCCGTCGTTTCCGCCCACCAGGTAGAAAAAGCGGCCGATGCGCACCCCGCCGGCCAGCGTACTCGGCGCCGGCAAGGCGTAGGGCTGCTCGAACCAGGCCTGCACGTTGCCGAACAGGTCCACCTGGGCCGACTCCACGCTGGTCATGGCGCCCGCGGCGGTGCCGTCGTCCCCGCCGATGGCGTGCAGGTACCGCGCGGTCTGGGTGGCGCGGCCCGCCAGGGCCACCGGAGCACGCCGGGCCGTGCTCATGGCCGGCGCGGCGCTCCAGGGCGCGAGGTTCTCTGAGGGGTTGGTCACCGCCAAGGCCGAGAAGGTGGCGTAGGTGCCGTCATCGTTGGTGACCGTGATCACGCAGACGCTGCCCTCGGCCACGCCGTTGGTGGGGAAGGTCACGTCAATGGTGGTGCCCGTTGAGCCGCTCACCGTCACGGTGTAGGTGGTCTCCACGTTGTTGGGATCCCGGCAGGTCATCTCCACCGTGGGGTTGCGGAAGCTGTCGCCGTAGATGGTGCCTGGCGTGTCCACGTTGTTGGGCGACGAGCCGGGGGAGATGGTGAAAATGGAGGGGGGCGCGTCGGCCACCACCTCGAAGGCGCCCGCGAGCTGCCCCACCGAGCCGTCGGGGTTCACCACGATCAGGTCGTAGGTGCCCACCGGGAGCCCGTCGGGCACCAGGGCGGTGAGCAGCGCCGACGGCTGGGCCGGATCCCCCACGAAGCTCACCGACAGCAGGGGCGAAGCCACGGTGTTGGGGCCCGGGTTGGTGGGATTGAGGTAGGCCCGGGGCGTGGCCTGGAACTGCACCTGACCAGTGGGCGGGGGATCCACGGCGCGGATCTCCACCGCGGTGGCCGTGTTGACCCAGCCGAAGGGCGGCGCCATGGAGTCCAAAGCGACGGTGAGGGTGTCCACCACGGTAACCCCGGCCGACAGGATCGCCGGGCAACCTGAGGGGTCCTCCACCACCACGTCGTAGGTCCCGGGGTCCAGCCCCGCCGGCACCGTGGCCAGGATGCGGCCCGGCTGAGCCGCATCCCAGGTGAAGTCCGTGATGCTCACCACGTTGCTGGTGCCGGTATGGATGAGCTGCACCGACAGGGGAGTCCCCGTGAGGCCGGAGGCGTAGATGGTCACGCGGATGCTGATGCCGTTGTAGAGCCGCGGCGGATCCACGAAGAACACGATGGGCCCCGGGATCACCGTGATGGCCCCGGCGAGGGTGTCCGCGCACCCGTCGAGGTTGGTCACCGTGACGTCGTAGGTGCCGGGCGAGAGGCTGAAGCCCATGGTGACGTCGATGGTGCCGTCGTCGATGACGTTCGTGGTGATGGGGGTGGCGCCACCCACCTCCACCGTGGCGCCGTCGTAAAAGCCCGATCCGTAGATCGTGAATTCCCCGCCGCCGGTGCAGATGGACGCCGGATCCACGCTGTCCACCGTGGGCGGTGGCACCACGGTGAGCACGTAGGGCGCGCCGCTGGTGCAGGGCGCC
Source organism: uncultured Myxococcales bacterium (assembly GCA_964346625.1). Taxonomy (GTDB): domain Bacteria; phylum Myxococcota_A; class Polyangia; order HGW-17; family JAJRWW01; genus CAYFWA01. The sequence continues at coordinate 1,131 of CAYFWA010000608.1, read as the reverse complement.
GGCTCGGGGTTGGTGACCACCACGTCGTGGTCTCCCGGGGACAGCACGCCCATGGGTAGGGTCACCGTGAGCGCGGTGCAGCTCCGCGAGTCGGGAACCACGGTGAGCGGCGTGCAGTCCTGGGCGCTGTCGGCCGGGTAGTCGGTGCCGCCGATGGTGACGATGGGCAGGTCCGTGCCCACCACCAGGAACCCGCTGCCGAGCACGGTGACCTGCTGGGTGAACTGCTCGGTGCACACCGGATCCGGGATCACCTCGGTGACCTCGGGCGGAGGCACCACCTCCACCTGCACCGCCTCGGTGGATACGCAGCCGGCCGGCGCTGGGTTGGTCACGAAGACGTAGTGGACGCCGGGCGCGAGGCTGTCGGGGGGGATGGTGACCACCAGCTCGTTGCAGGTGCGTCCGCCGGCCGGGCCCGCCAGATCCTGACAATCCGCCACCGCGTCCGGCTGCCGGTCCACGCCGCCCACGGTCACCGTGGGCAGGGTGCCGTCCTCCAACTCCACGAAGCCAGACCCTCGGAGGGTGAGCACCGCCGAGATCTGCTCCGAGCAAAAGAGCTGCGGCTCCACCGAGTCGAGGCTCGGGGGCGGCACCACCACGAGGGCCTCGGACAAGAGCCCCTCGCTACCGTTGGCGTTCTCCACCGTGAGGTCGTAGACCCCCGGCGCCAGGCCCAGCTCCGGCGTGACGTCGAAGCTCATGCCCTGCTGGCTGCTCCAGGTGACCCCGGAGGCGTCCAGGGTCACGGGGTTGCCGCTGCCCGGGTCCCCCGTGACACCGCTGACCCGTTGGAGGGTGAGCTCGGGCAGCACCACCTGGTCTTCCCCGATCAGGGTGTCGATCACCAGGGGCGACAGCCCCTCGCCACAGACGCGCACCGGCGTCACGAGCTGCTCGCTGCACACGATCTGCGGCTGCTCGTCGCCACACTCACCGTCGGGCTCGAGCCGCTCGGGCACGGGATCGGGACCCTCGAGCTCGTGGGAGCACCCCCCCAGGCCGATGGCGAGGGCCGCCACGAGGCCGAGGGCCGGGACGATGGCGAGGGCCGGGACGAGGCCGAACGGCGAGCGGCCGGGCAACGTGCGGCCGGGCAACGTGCGGCCGGGCAACGTGCGGCCGGGC
>CAYFWA010000607.1:3119-4758 GCA_964346625.1 uncultured Myxococcales bacterium | reverse complement strand
CAGCCGGGATGGATCGGCGTCCCGAGTGCAGAATTTATTTTGACCCGCTCCCTTACGCTCGTGCGTGGGCTCGGGCTCGTGCTCGGGCTCGGGCTCGGGCTCGCGGCGTTTTCAACCCTCGCGGGGTCCGGGTGTCGAGACCAATCGGGGGATGCGTCGCCCGCGGCGCGGTCGGCGGAGCCGTCCGGGTCGAGCGCTCGGGCGCGTGCTCGCGCCGCCGACCCGGCGCGCTCCCGCGCGCGCGCCGCCGATCCCGCGCGCGCCGGCGCCGCCGACCCGGCGCGTCGAACCGCCGGCCGGGTGGCGGGGCGGTCACGGGGCGCTGCGCCGCGCCGGCGCGCGCTGCCGCCGGATCCGCCGGCCTCCCGGCTGCCGGCCGACGCGCGGCTGCCGGCCGACGTGGAAAAGCGCCTGGAGAAAAACGGCTACGTGCGCTTCCCCAGCCGCTTCAACGGCAAGGTCCACGTCAAGCAGCGCGCCCGCGTGCGCTCGCTGTATCTCGGCCACCGGCTCGACATCGTGCACACCCGGCTGAACCTCGACGAGCCCACCGCGCTCATCTCTCCGTACCAGAAGTGTCTGCGGCTGGGCTTCGCCTATTTCGAACGGCCCCGCGCCCAGGTCAAGCGCGTGGCCATGGTGGGTCTGGGAGGTGGCGCCCTCACGCGGTACTTCCAGCAGCTGTGGCCCACGCTGGTGTTTCACTCCGTGGAGATCGATCCGGTGGTGGTGGCCGTGGCCCGCGAGCTGTTCGGCGTTCGGGACACCCAGACCTTCCGCAGCTACGCCGCCGACGGCCGGCGGTTTCTCGCCGAGGCCCGTCGGCCCTACGACGTGATCATCCTCGACGCCTTCGACGCCGAGGCCTCGGTGCCCAAGGCGCTGGTGTCCAAGGAGTTTTTCGAGATGCTGCGCGACCGGCTCACCCCCCACGGGCTGCTCATCACCAACTTCCTGGTCCACAGCCGGCGCGTGTACGCCTCGGTGCTCAAGACCTTGCGCACCGTGTTCCCGGCCCTGCACCGGATGCCCATGCGCCCGTTCCGCTCGTACAACACCCTGCTGTTCGCCCCCCGCGATCCCCAGCGGCTCCCGAGCCGGGCCACCCTGAAGTCACGCCTGCCCGGCGTCACGGCGCTGCTGCGCGACGACCCCGCCTCGCCCCCGTCCCTCGCGCGCTGCCTCGCCGCCGTGGCCCGCGCCCGCATGGATGTCTCCAAGGCGCAGATCTATCGGGATCCCCAGCCCGCCCGTCCCGCCGCGCGCCGCGCGCGTTTTGCCACACCCCGCGCCCGTTCCGCCGCGCCGCGCGCTCGTTTTGCCACACCCCGCGCCCGCTCCGCCACACCCCGCGCTCGTTCCGCCGCGCCCCGCGCTCGTTCTGCCACACCCCGCGCCCGCTCCGCCACACCCCGCGCTCGTTCCGCCGCGCCGCGCGCTCGCCCCCGCCGTCGGCCCGCGCGCTGATTTTGCCGCGATTTTGCCGCGCGCCGCGCCGGCGTCCGCGCCCACGTCGTGGGCCAGCGCGGCCCGCTTGCGCCGCTTGCCGCTTGCCGCTTGCGCCGCTTGCCGCTTGCCGCTTGCGCCGCTTGCCGCTTGCCGCTTGCCGCTTGCCGCTTGCCGCTTGCCGCTTGCCGCT
>CAYFWA010000607.1:0-3019 GCA_964346625.1 uncultured Myxococcales bacterium | reverse complement strand
GCCGCTTGCCGCTTGCCGCTTGCCGCTTGCCGCTTGCCGCTTGCCGCTTGCCGCTCTCCCTCCGCCCCCCCATCTCGTGATATAATCCCGGCATTGACAGGAGGGTGTCCCATGCACATTCGTAATCATAGGCTGCGATTCACTCATTGGGGGCTGGCTGGCATCGGAACGGGTCTGGGCTTCGCCGTGCTCGTCGGCGCGCTGGGCGCCGGCTGCGGGTGGTTTGGCAACGAGGACGAGGGCAAGGGGCGGGGCGGCTCCTGCGTGGGCACCTGGGAGTGCGCCGATCCCTGGGTGTGCGCCCAGGACGGCACCTGCCAGGAGCAGGGCGTCTATCCGGGCACCGGGGACCGGCTCGACGACTGCGCGTCCACGGCCGACTGCCGCATCGACCTGGTGTGCGGCAGCGGCGGCTTTTGCACCGACCCGGGCCACGCTGCGGCGGGGGAGGCCTGCGCCGGCACCGAGGACTGCGAAAAGGGCCTGATCTGCGCCGGGGACGGGGTGTGCAAGGCGCCCGGCGAGCAGGGGACCCTGGGCGACGGCGAGGCCTGCGCCGAGACGGGGGACTGCGAGCTCGGTCTCTTTTGCGGCGCCGACGGGCTGTGTCACCGCCTGGGCGGGCAGGGCGAGCCGTGCGCCGCCCACGAGCAGTGCCGCGAGAGCTACTACTGCGGCGCGGACGGCACCTGCACCCCGCGGGCCGGCGCCGGCGAGTCGTGCACCGAGACCGCCCAGTGCGACCTCGGCCTGGTCTGCGAGAGCGTGGGGGGCACCTGCGCCCCCATCCCGCTTTACCCGGGCGTGGGCTGCGCGGATCCAGCGGCGGATCCGGGGCCCTTCCGGGCGCTGTTCGAGGTGCCCCGGGGCGACATTTCGGGCGAGATCGAGTTCTATCGGCTGCCGTTTCCCAACGACGTGCGCCTGCGCGACGGGCGGGTGGATCTCGGCGGGCACCCCGATCCGGGGGCGCTGGTGCCCGGCGAGGTGGTGACGAAGTACCTGCGGGCCATCGAGCAGGAGATGGACGGCTTCGGGGTCAACACCACCAGCTTCGTGCGCTTCAGCCAGGCGGTGGACTTCGGCACGCTGACCATCGCCGGGGAGGCCCCCGCCCTGTCGCTGGTGGACATCGATCCCGACTCCCCCGGCTACGGGGAGCGCCACCCGGCCATCGGGTTTTCCGCCGCCTCCGGCCGGGGCAAGTACATCTGCCACAACTGGGTGGGGCTGTATCCCATGCCCGGCTACCCCCTGCGCCACGGCACCACCTATGCCCTGATCGTGCGCACCCGCGTCACCAACGAAGGCGGCGACCCGGCGGGGCGCGACGACGACTTCCAGGCCATGCTGGCCAGCGCGCCGCCCGCCGACGCGGACCTGGCGGCGGCCTGGGACGCCTACGGGCCGCTGCGCGACTTCCTGGCCGACACGGCGCTGCCGGTGGAAAAGCAGGTTGCCGAGGCGGACGTGGCCGTGGCCGCGGTGTTTTCCACCCTGGATCCCGACGCCCGGCTGCCCGCCTTCCGGCACGTGGTGCGCACCGATCCCGCGGTGCCCGCACCGGTCACCGCCGACGAGACCCGCTGCGCCACGGGCATCGTGTCTCCCTGTGACGACGGGCTCACCGGGGCCGAGCACCAGCGGGGCTGCTTCAACGAGGACCCCCGGGTGCACGAGATCCACGGTACGCTCACCACGCCCGTCTTCCAGCAGGGGCAGCCGCCCTATACGGACACCGGCGGCGACATCGCCTACAGCGCCGACGGCACGCCGCTGCTCGAGGGCGAGCAGCCGGTCTGCTACGGCCTGTCGGTGCCCAAGGGGGCGGCCATGCCCGCGGAGGGTTGGCCCGTGGTGATCTTCCTGCACGGCACCGGGGGCTCGTTTCGCAGCCACTTCAACAACCAGGTGGCCCAGCACCTGGCGAGCGTGGACCTGGGGGGCGGGCTGACCACGGGCTTCGCCGTCATCGGCATCGATCAGGTGGTGCACGGCGCCCGACGCGAGGGGGATCCCACCCACCCGAACCAGCTCTTTTTCAACTTCGCCAACCCCCCGGCGGCCAAGAACAACACGCTGCAGGGCGCGGCGGATCTGTTCCAGCTCGTCCGCGTGGTGCAAGGCTACGACGTCACCGTGCCCGGCGTGGGGCCGGTGCGCTTCGATCCGGATCGGATCTACTTCTTCGGCCACTCCCAGGGCTCCATCACCGGGCCGCCGGCCGTGGCCTTCGAGCCGGCCTTCGGGGGGGTGATCTACTCCGGCGCCGGGGGCGTGCTCATCGAGTCGCTTCTGCACAAGACCAGCCCGGTGGACATCGCCGGCTCGGTGCAGCTCGCGCTGGCCGACGGGAACGTGGGCTTCACCCACCCCGTGCTCAACCTGCTGCAGCTCTACTTCGAGCCGGTGGACACGGTGAACTACGCCGCCCCGCTGTTTCTGGCGCCGGTGGCCGGCCTGCCCGCCCGCCACACCCTGCTGTCCTACGGCGTGGGCGACACCTACACCCCCAACGAAACCGGCGTGGCCCTCATCCGCGCCGCCGGCGCCCACCTGGTGCGCCCGGTGATCGATCCCATCTCCTACGTGGGAGAGGAGGACGCCCCCGTGCGGGGCAACCGCTGGGGCGGCACCCTCACCGAGGGCGTCATCCAGCTCGCCCCCGACGGCGACTACGACGGTCACTTCGTGCTCACCCACCACCCCGATGGCGTGTCCGTCTACACCCACTTCCTCGGCACTTTGGCCACCGACCCCGCCGCCGTCCCCACCATCCCGGCCTGGGACTGACGTCCCCCTCGCCCCCTCGCCCCCCCGGACCCCTTCCACTCCTTACAACTCCTTACAACGTCGTCGCCAGCCGCTCGGCGATCTGGCGGCCGAGGTAGGCGAGGGTGTTGATCTCCTCGGTGCTGTAGACGCCATCGGGCTGACGGTTGACCACCTCCAGCACGCCGTAGAAGCGGCCCTCGTACTGCAAGGGGGCGCCGGCGATGCTGCGCACGGACAGGCCGAA
>CAYFWA010000606.1:0-4764 GCA_964346625.1 uncultured Myxococcales bacterium | reverse complement strand
CGCGCGGACATGCGGGCGCGGGGCTCGCGCGGACATGCGGGCGCGGGGCTCGCGCAAACATGACGGCGCGCGGGGTAACAGACGCAGAAATCGGGCGGGTCAGAGCGGGTCCGCGTCGGTCTCGCCCCAGGTGGAGGGCTCGGCGCCCAGGGTGAAGGTGAGCGTGCCGCCGGCGGCGATCTCGCCGTGGTGGACCCACGGCCGGTCCAGGGGCGCGCCGTCCAGGGTGACCGCCTGCACGTAGGGGCCCTCGGACAGCCCGGTGGCCTCGATGATCAGGTCCCCCTGATCCAGGTGGAGCACGGCGCGGGAGAAGGCGGGGGTGCCCAGTACGTACAGGTCGCTGCCGGCCCACGGGTAGAGGCCCAGCGCGGTCCAGACGTACCACGCCGACAGGGTGCCCACGTCGTCGTTGCCGGGGAGCCCCTCCGGGCCCAGGTCGTAGTGGATGTCCCGGACCCAGGGCACCCAGCGCTGGGTGTCGGCGGGCCGCCCCAGCATGGCGAAGTAGTAGGCCGCGTGGATGTCGGGCTCGTTGCCGTGCCAGTAGAAGGGCCCCGGCTCCCACAGACCCAGATCGCAGCACTCCCAGTGCTCCAGCGACCCCTCGAAGAACGCGGACAGGCGGTCCAGGGCTCCCGAGCGGCCCCCCATCACCTCCATCAAGACGTCGGGATAGGGCGTGAGCCAGAGGTGCTGGTTGGCGTTGCCCTCCACGAAGTAGTCCTCCCAGCGCTCCTCGCTGAAGCTCGGATCCCAGCTCCCGTCGGCGTTCCGGCCCCGAAAGTACCCGACCTCGTCGTCCCACAGCGTGGTGCACGAGCGCGACTGCTCGCGCAGGGCCGCCGCCTCGGTGGTGTGCCCGAGGGCTTCTCCGAGGTTGGCGATGGCGAAGTCGGCCCAGTTGTACTCCTGGGTCTTGGACACCGAGCCCCCGTCCACGTCCGCCGCCACGTACCCGAGGTCCAGATACTCCTGGATCCCGAAGCGGGATCCGGCGGGTAGCGGGCCGGTGGCCTGGGCGTGCATGTGAGACCAGGCCCCCGCCACGTCGAAGCCGGTGACGCCCTTGAGGTAGGCGCCCCCCAACATGATGGACGCCGGCGAGCCGATCATGGAGCCCGCGTCGCCGTCGGCCATGGGCCACTTGGGCAGGCCACCCCACTGGTCGGCCATCCGCACCAGGGACTGAGCCATGTCGGCGGTGATTCCCGGCTCCAGCAACGTCAAAAGCGGGTGCAGCGTACGATAGGTGTCCCACAGCGACATGTCGGTATAAAAGGGCTGGCCCTCGTCATCGTGGATCTGCCCGTCGAAACCCGCGTAGCGGCCGTCTGCGTCGGAAAACCGCGTGGGATGAAGATAGGAGTGATAAAGAGCGCTGTAGAAGATGCGCTGCTGGAGCGCGGAGCCCCCTTCCACCTCGATCCGCCCCAGCACCGCCTCCCAGTCCGTTCGGGCCTGGTCGCGGGCCGTGTCGAAGCCCGCCGCGCGGGCCTCGTCGTCCAGTCGGTTGCTTCGGGCCCCCGCGGCGTCCACCCAGGAGAGGCCCACGTGGACGTTGACCGGCTCGGAGGCGTCGACAGCCACCCAGGCACCCACGTCCGTGCCCGCCGCAGTGGCGTCGTCGGTCACGGAGTCATCGGCCCAGACCCCGTAGCCCACGATGGGGTGGTCGAGCTTGGCGTCGAACCAGATGCGGAGCTCCCCCCCCTGCTGGTCATCCACCAGGCCCCAGCCGTGAACCCGGTTGTCGGTGGCGTCCACCACCACGTGGCCGGCCAGCGGCTCGCCGAACACCAGCGTGGCCGTGGCGTGGAAGACCACCACCGCCTCCCCGGCTGGCGTGTCCGGGGGCCAGGTGTAGCGGTGATATCCCGTGCGCTCCCCCACGGTGAGCTCGACCTGGATGCCATCGTCGAGGGTCACCCCGTAGTAGCCCGGCGCGGCCTCCTCCGACTCCTTGTCGTAGGCCTGCCGGGCCTCGAGAGGGCCGGCCTTGTCCGGCGACCACCCCGTCGTGGGCATGACGCGGATGTTGCTGTAACCTGGCACGCCGATGCCGCTCATCTGGGTGTGGGAGAACCCGACGATCATGGGGTCGTCGTAAAAGTACCCTGCGTAGTGGTGAAACTGCGCCATCCCTCCGGCCGACGTGGAGGTATCGGGGCTCAGCTTCACCAGGGAAAAGGGCCGCGACGCGCCGGGATAGCAGGCGCCGATGCCGGCGCCCTTCGCGCCGGTGCCGACGAACACATCCACGGCGTCATAGGGGGACTCGGGATAGGGCACGTGGCCATCTCCGCCGTCTCCCCCGTCCACGCCGGCGTCCACGGGCGAGCCCGAGTCGTCACCGCAGGCCGCTGATCCACCGATCACCGCCAGCGCCAGCGCCAGCGCCAGCGCCAGCGACGGCGCCAGCGACGGCGACAGCGACAGCGACGGCGACAGCGACGGCGACAGCGACGGCGACAGCGACAGCGACGGCGACAGCGACGGCGACAGCGACGACGGCAGCGTCATGAAGGAGCTTCTACAAAAACGAGGGTCGAGGGTACGCATGTCGCTAGCGTGCTACGATTTCGTGGAGAAAGGCAAGCAATGCTGCCCGGCCCGTGGTCGAACGCGTCGACGCAGCGGTTGGGTGCTCGATTTCCCCCCCGCGTGAGCCGCGTCACGCCAGCGGGTTCTGCCAGCGAAGCCCTTCGAAGCGGGCGAAGTCGCCGTCAGTGCTGCAGAGCACCAAACCGTGCTCGATGGCCAGGGCGGCGAGGTGGGCGTCGGGCACCAGGTTGGACCGGGTGACCGCTGGCATCAGCGAGGCCATCACCTGGGCGTGATTCGCCGTGGGCGTGGGAATGGTGGCGGAGGGAACGTCGAGCCAGACCGTGACCTGGCTCCAGGCGTCGGCCATCGCGAGTGGGCGCTCGAAGATACGGGGGTTGGTCGTGAGACGCACGAAGGCCAGCAGGGACGGCCAGGGCAGACCGACGGGGCCCGTGACGTTGAGCGCCGCATCGAGCCAGTCCCGCGCGGCTCCATGCTCAGGGAAATCTGAAACGTGGGCATACACCAGCAGGTTGGCGTCCACCAGGATCATCGGAACGAGTCGCCCTCGGCCAACGCCAGCACCTCGGCCACGTCATCCAGGTTCGAGCTCTTCGGCCCGAGTGATACCGCGCGCGTGCGGAACCTCGGACCCCGCCGGGAGCGCCTCATCTCGACGAGGCCGAGCCGGAGGACGCTGTTGACGATCTCCTTGGTCTTCAGGCCGCGCTCGTTGCGCAGGCGCTGGAGCTCCTCGTACACGTCCGGGTCCAGGGTGAGCGTGGTTCTCATACATCGAGATGTAGCACTACTGATGTTTTGATGCAATATGGTATTGCACCTGATGACAGTAACCACGAGGCCGGCTTGGCGAGAGCTAGTGGGGTGGATCACTGAGCCACCCCACTAGAGCACCGATCAGTTTGAAAGACGGCTGCAATCGCGCAGTTGCGGCATCTCGCGGCTTACGTCCTCGCTCCCTCGGTCACCGTACCTACGGGTACGGCTCGGTCGGTCGCTGCGGGCGCGCTCGCGATCTGCACGCAACTTCGCGATTTCGCTACGTCGTCCAAACTGATCGGTGCTCTAGCCCGTATTTCCTCCCCAGGCCCGCCTTCGCTTGACCTCCCGATGAATCCCATGGGATCCCTGTCGAAGCCCCGAATCGAAGCGCGCTCCGAGCGGGTCCGTCGGCTTCGTCTCACGTACCCGACTCGGGGTGGATCATGGCCCAGGAGGAGAGAGATGGCTGTGCTACGGCAGTGGAAGAACAAGGTGGCAGTGGTGACCGGGGCGTCGAGCGGGATCGGGCGGGCGGTGGCCCTGGATCTGGCCCGAAGCGGGCTGCGGGTGGCGGCCTGCGCGCGGCGCCTGGAGCGCCTGGAGGCGCTTGCGCGAGAAGACGGCGTGGCCCCGGATCACCTGCTGCCGCTCCCGGTCGACCTGCGGCAGGAGGCGGAGATCCAGCGCGCCTTCGGCCGGGTCCGGGAAACCTGGGGCGGCGTAGACATCCTGGTCAACGGCGCGGGCCTTGGCTACAAGAGCTCCCTGGTGGAGGGGGACCCCGCGCAGTGGCGCGAGATGCTCGAGGTGAACGTCTTGGGTTTGCTGCTGTGCACGCGGGAGGCGCTCGGCGACATGACGCGACGCGACGTAGCCGGACACATCATCCATCTGTCCTCCATGTCCGGGCACCGGGTCCCCCCCTCGGGCGGCGTCTACCCGGCCACCAAGCACGCCGTGGCCGGCCTGACCGAGGCCCTCCGGCTGGAGCTCCGCGCCAGGGAGAGCCCCGTCCGCGTCACGGCCATCAGCCCGGGGCTCGTAAAGACCGGGTTCGCCGAGGTCTACCTGCAAAACGCCGAGGCGGCCGAGGAGCTCTACGGCCGCTTCCCGTGTCTTCAACCCGAGGACGTCGCCGAGGCCGTGCGCTACGTCCTCGCCCAGCCCCCGCACGCCGAGATCAACGACATCCTGCTGCGCCCCACCGCGCAACCCACCTGAGGCGCTCGGCGCTCGGCGCCCAGCGCTCGGCGCTCGGCGCCCAGCGCTCGGCGTCCGGTGAGCAGAAATCGGCGTCCGGTGAGCAGAAATCGGCGGCCGGTGAGCAGAAATCGGCGGCCGGTGAGCAGAAATCGGCGGCCCGACCCCAGCAACCAGGCCGGATGGGGGAGCCGAGGCCGAGGTGTGCCGAAATTTTGTGCACTTGAGGGATAT
>CAYFWA010000605.1:0-4765 GCA_964346625.1 uncultured Myxococcales bacterium | reverse complement strand
ATCTGCTCGCAACTTCACGATTTCGCTACGACGTCCAAACTGTTCGGTGCTCTAGGGGTTGCTGTCGATGGCGGCGTCAGAAGCCGTCTCGACCACCATGCGCTGTCGGACCTCGGCGCCGGCTGCCTTGGCGCCCTCGGCCACGGCGGTGGCCAGGGCGTGCTGGGTACCAGTGGACGAGTAGTAAATCACTGCGACTTTGGCCATGAGTGTTCCTCCTCCCTCACCCGGGGCGAACGCTCCCGGGGCCGAGCCGCACACCTGCGACGAACCGCCCCACCGTTGGCGAGACGCCTCGAATGGCGACCGCGCTCGAAACCCGACCTCGACGCTCGACAGTAATGCATCAAGGTGCGTACCCCGGACCCGATGTCAACGGTCAGGGGGAAGCGTTTGACGTGGGCGCGTCGAAAGTCGGGTCCGAGGCCGATGGCTCGCACGAGGTCTGCGTCATGGAGAGCCTCCACTGGCCGCTGCACCGGCCGAGGTGTTCTGCGTGCAGGAGCGTCCCTTCCACGTCTCTCCGACTAGATGACACGGATGCGCCGTGGGCGGGATGAAAATGTGACGCGCATCCAGAGCCGTTCGAGCCGCGACGCGCCCCGGAGACGCGGGCCAGAGGGCCCCGGTTTCCCAACGCACCTGCTGAATCCGTGTGCGTATGCCGCACAGCCGGCGCGTCATCGGGCTTCTTCGTCATGCGCTCGGGCGGCTGGCACCGCGTTTGCAAAGCGGGCGCGGCGTGACGCAAAGCGCACCGTGGCCGGTCCGCTTTCCGTCCTCGCGAAAGGAGGCTGCCCATGCGATCATTGCTCTCTGCTGCCCGTCAGACCCGAAGCGCCCGTCGTCCGTCCGCGCCGTGGTTCGCGCGCTCGGCGTTGTCCTGCTTTTTACTGCTACTCCTGCTGCTGCTGCTGCCCGGCGCGGCCCCCAGGGCCGCGGCCGCCGCACCCAGCGCGGGGGGCGCAGACACCGCCTCATCGCCACCTCCGCCCACTGCGCCCCAACCCGCACGAGCCACCGCGGACGAATCGACGGCCCCTCCCGCTGTCGACGGCGAGCGAACGGCGACTCGCGGATTCTGGGTGGAGCTCAAGGTGGGCGCGCTGCTCACCAGCCCCGGCGTGGGGGTGGCGGTCAGCGCCGCCCCCGGGCTGTTGCTCGGCTACCGCACGGGCCGCTTCGTGATCGGCGCCGAGCTCGGAGCGCACTGGGCGCGCTCGGCCTACGAGCACCCCGACGATACGCAGTCGCGCGAGAGCCGCTCACTCACGGCGCGGATCATGCCTTCGCTTCAGGTGGACCTACTGCGGCGAGACGCCGTACGCCTCTACCTCGACGTGGCCGCAGGGGTGGGCTACGCCCGCTACGATTACCAGTACGAACCCGACGTGGGCTATCGCGATCACGGCGTCGCGGTGATGGCCGAGCTGGGCGTCGGGGTGCGCTACTTCCTGTCGCCGCGCTTCGCGGTGGGAGCCGAGGCCGCGGCCACCGCGGCCTATTCCTGGGGGCAGCAGCGATCCGATGGCCAGGTCGCCGAGCAACACAGCGGTTCGGTGGGGCTGCGGGGATCCCTGACGGTGGCGCTGCTGCTTTGAGCCGGCGTCGCTCTGCGCAGACGCTCTTCGCTAGCGCTCTTCGCTATCGTTCTTCGCGCTCGATCTTCACGGGGGGTGTAATCTCCGCGCCCGCCGCCGCGTTGTGTGGGGTGAGACGCAGAGAGCCTCCGAGCCGCCCAACGTCCGCTCGACGGACAAGGATGAAGCCATGCAAGCCAAGACCCCCAGATCCAAATCCCGATCTCGATCCACCCTACTGGCCGCACACACCGAGCCCCTCGTAAAACAGCTTTTCCTGCGGCATCCCGAGGGTCAGGCCCTCGCGGACCCGGAGAAGCGGAGCCCTTGTCCGCGCCGCGTCCGCGCCCCCTTTCGCCTGGAGGCCCTCACCGGGGTGGTGGTCGGGATGGCGCTGTGGGCCGGCGTCGGCCTCGCCGCGATCATCGCCACGAGCCTGACCGGCTGCGCCAAGACCGCCGAGCGCCATGAGTCCGCACCGTCGCTCCGGAGCGGGCGCGCCGTCCATTGGACGCCCCGCTCGACGCGCGAGCGCGCCCACCGGCAAGTGCGCGCCACGACCCGGCGCCCCGGCGCTTCCCAAAATGCCAAAAAGGAGGCGGCCGCCCGGCAGATGGCCCGTCGCCCGCGGCAACACGTCGCCACCGGCCAGCCCCGCCGCTCCCCGGCGAAAGACCAAACGGATTCCAACCGGGAGGCCTACGACCGGATCCACGAGAACCGCTTCCTCGCGGCGCGCGACCAGCCGCTTTCCACCTTCTCGGTGGACGTGGACACCGCCTCCTACGCCAACCTGCGACGCATTCTCCGCGGCGGTCGTTTGCCCCCCAAAGGAGCGGTGCGGATCGAGGAGATGATTAACTACTTCTCCTACGACTACGCGCCGCCCAGGGGGTCCACACCCTTCTCCGTGCACGTAGACGGCGCGCCGGCCCCGTGGAAGCCAGCGCACCGCCTGGTGCGCATTGGGCTCAAGGGCCGCGTGGTGGATGCGCAAGCGAGGCCCGCGAGCAACCTCGTGTTCCTCATCGACGTGTCCGGCTCCATGAGCAGCGCCAGCAAGCTCGGTCTGCTCAAGCGCGCGCTGGCACTGCTGTGCAAGCGCCTCGATGAGCGCGACTCGGTGGCCATCGTGGTCTACGCGGGCGCCGCGGGAGCGGTGCTCTCCCCCACCCGGGGCGACCAGCGCCAGCAGATCGCGCAGGCCCTCAAGAGACTGCGCGCCGGGGGCTCCACCAACGGGGGCGCCGGGATCCGCCTGGCCTACCGGCTGGCCCGCGCGCACTACGTCAAGGGAGGCGTGAACCGGGTCATCCTGGCCACCGACGGCGACTTCAACGTGGGCACCACCAGCCGCAGCGAGCTGGTGCGCCTGGTGGAGCGACAGGCCAAGAGCGGCGTGTACCTCACCATCCTCGGTTTCGGCATGGGCAACTACCAGGACGCGACCCTGGAGCAGCTGTCCAACAAGGGCAACGGCAACTACGCCTACATCGACTCGCTGCGCGAGGCGCGCAAGGTGCTGGTGGAGGGCATGGCCGGGACCCTGATGACCATCGCCAAGGACGTCAAGATCCAGGTGGAGTTCAACCCCGCACGGGTCGCCGCCTACCGGCTCATCGGCTACGAGAACCGGATGCTGCGCAAGAAGGACTTCAACGACGACAAAAAGGACGCCGGCGACATCGGTGCCGGCCATACCGTGACGGCACTCTACGAAATCGTCCCCCGGGGCGCGCAAACGGACGTGGTCACGCCGAGAGTGGACGCCCTTCGCTACCAGCGCCGACCCGCCCCGGGAGCGCGCGGTCGTGAATCCGACAAACGAGGCGCCGGTTCCCGCGGTGAGCTCTTGTTCGTGAAGCTCCGCTACAAGCAGCCCGAGGGTGACACCAGCCGCCTGCTCACCGTACCCGTGAAGGACACCGCCCTCGCGAAATCCTTCGACGACGCCTCCGTGGGCCTCAAGCTCGCCGCCTCCGTGGGCGCCTTCGGCATGCTGCTGCGCGACTCCAAGCACAAGGGCACGGCCCGCTACGCCGACCTGCTTCGCTGGGCCGCCCCAGCCGCTGCCCGCGCCCGCGATCCCCGCGGCCGCCGCGCCGAGCTCCTCTCCCTCATCCGCCTCGCCGACCGCCTCGCCCACCCCCGCACCCGCACCGCCGAAAACCAAATCGCCCGCTGAGCGGTAAACCGAGCCGCAATCCCAGGGGCAGTGGGGAGGCAGTGGGGAGGCAGTGGGGACGGATCTCGAATTCTTCAATTCCAGCCTCCGGCGAGGGCAGTGGAGGGCAGTGGGGGCAGTGGGGGCAGTGGGGACGGATCTCGAATTCTTCAATTCCGGGCAGTGGGGGCAGTGGGGCAGTGGGGACGGATCTCGAATTCTTCAATTCCAGCCTCCGGCGAGGAAGGACCGAGGTGGGGGAAGGACCGAGGTGGAAACGGATCTCGGACGGAACTCGTAATCTTCGGCTCGAGGCCAATCCTCGTTGGCGCGTCACCAGGATGGGAATCGCAATTATTTCGAAAATCTCCGCAACGGTATCGCCCAACGACCGAAAACCCTCGTATGCCACGCTATAAACGCCATTGTCCTCCGAAGACCCTTCAACACGTCATCAGCCGTTTTACAAATCGGGAATATCGTCTCGATGTCCCGGGGGCTCGAGCTGAGTACCTATCGCGTCTAGGGAAAGCCGTAGCGAAAACGGATTGGATTTCAGTATGCTATGCGCAGATGTCCACGCACGCTCACGACGGGCTGGTTTCCGGAGACGCGCCGCCTTCGGACGCGAGATGCAGGAGCGCGGCGTGGCCATGGTGGGCATCAACGCCAACGACGCGGCCGCCTACCCGGCCGACGCCCCGGACAAGATGAAAGAGGAGAAAGCCGCGCACGGCTACTCCTTCCCGTATCTTTTCGACGAGACCCAGGAGGTCGCCAAGGCCTATCGCGCCGCCTGCACACCGGACTTCTTCCTGTTCGACGGCAACCGGCGGCTGGTTTACCGCGGCCAGTTCGACGACAGCCGGCCGGGCAGCGACACGCCGGTGACCGGCGTCGACCTGCGAGCCGCGGTGGACGCCCTGCTCGCTGGCCGCCCCGTGTCCTCGGAGCAGCAGCCGTCGGTGGGCTGCAACATCAAGTGGCGCCCGGACAACGAGCCGGACTATTTCGGCTAAGG
>CAYFWA010000604.1:4278-4766 GCA_964346625.1 uncultured Myxococcales bacterium | reverse complement strand
GCGAGCCGGTGACGAACCGCAGGGCCGGCTCGGTGCCCATCTCGCGCCCCTCTCGACGGTAGGCCGCCGCCGCCGCCGTGCCGGTGGAATGGCAGTCGATGAGCGAGGCGATGAGCCCGCCGTAGACGTAGCCGGGCATGGCCGTATGATACGGCGCCGGCGTGAAGTGGCACACCGTCTCGTCGCCGTCCCAGTAGCTCTTGATCTGGTGGCCGTGCTCGTTGTTCTTGCCGCAGCCGAAGCACTGCGCCAGATCGTCGGGGTAGGTGTCTTGAAACGCCAGCCCGCCCTCGGCAGAGCCCGCCGCCGGCGAGGACGCCGCGCTCGACGCGTTCGATTCGATGGGTTCGGTGGGTTCAGTGGGTTCGATGGGTTCGGTGGGTTCGGTCATCGGAGCTTCTCCTCGACGAGTACGGTATGAAAACACCGCGAGCGCGCCAGCGCGCGGTGCGAAGGATTCATGTCCCCGGCCGAAGCGTTTTCATCGG
>CAYFWA010000604.1:3066-4178 GCA_964346625.1 uncultured Myxococcales bacterium | reverse complement strand
CACCTTTTCATCGGCACCTTTTCATCGGCACCTTTTCATCGGCACCTTTTCATCGGCACCTTTTCATCGATGCCGCCTCATCGATGCCGCCTCATCGATGCCGCCTCATCGATACCGCAGCCGGTCCAGCCAGCTCCGGCGCGCCTTGTCGTGGGCCACGAGCCGGCCCGACAGCCAGCAGGCGCCGCGGACCACCGCCCCGACGGGGGGGACCTGCTCGAGCACCTCGGGCGCGGCCACCAGGTCCAGGGTGCCCCCCGGGCACTCGACCAGCAGCCAGTAGAAGGCGTCGCCCATCAGCTCGTTTTCCAGCCGCTCGGCGTGCTGCGCCACCGCGGTGACGATCCCCTGGGAGGCGGGCACGGCCACGGGCTCGCCCTGGGGCGAAAACAGCCCCGAGGGGATGAAGGCCCGCGGCGGGCTCTCGGCGGGCCCGTCGGCGGCCTGACAGGCCTCCCGGTGGGCCGCCTCGTCGGGCCAGACCGTCAGCCGGTGACAAAAGGCCGTGAGCTGGACGTCCTCTTCGCGCGGCACCGCGAGCCCAAGGTGCCGCGCCGCGTCGGGCACGTCGAAGGCCAGCGGGTACAGCCCGGTGTCCGGATTCCCCCGGGCCCCCGGCGCTGCCCAGCCCTGGCAGCCCCCGTCGAGCTCGGAGTCGTCGTCGCGGCGCAGCCACCGGGTGATCCCCACCCGCAGCCGCCCGGCGCCCGAGAAGTGGGGGCTGGCTCCCATGAGCCGCCGCTTGCGGTCGACCTGCAGCCACAGCTCCGCCCCGCTCGACGAGCGCCACCGAAAGTAGCGCCCCGCCGGGGTCCCGAAGATCTCGGCTTCCTTGACGGCCCGCTCGGCGTACTGCTCGAGCTCCTTGCTCGAGGTGACCGGCAGGCCGATGCACGCCAGGTGACTGGGCATGGGCTCGGCCCTGGTGTACCGCCGCCCGCCCCGCGCGTCAACGCTCACACCGCAGGGCCCATTTGCGCGATCGCGGCACAGGAGCTCGGCCGACGGTCGGCCGCCAAGGGCTCACGGCCCCCGGCCCGGCGGCGGTTGCGGTGATCAGCCCGACGGCGATCCCGGCAATCAGCCCGCCGGCGGGCCCGGCAATCAGCCCG
>CAYFWA010000604.1:0-2966 GCA_964346625.1 uncultured Myxococcales bacterium | reverse complement strand
CCCGGCAATCAGCCCGCCGGCGGGCCCGGCAATCAGCCCGGCGGCGATCCCGGCAATCAGCCCGCCGGCGGGCCCGGCAATCAGCCCGGCGGCTGGGGCGTGCCCTGCGACCTCGTGCCGGGCCGCTGCGCCACCGGCTCGCCCCGGATCCAGGCGATGGCCTCGGCGAGGTCCTCGAACACCCGCAGGTTGTAAAACCGGTTCTGGTTGGCGATCTCGAAGAACCGATGCGCTTCCAGATCCCGGGCTGCCACCAGCGCGATGCGCATCCGGTAGTCCACCCCCAGATCGGGCATCCGCGTCTCGATGAAGTCGAGCATGTCGAACACGTCCCCCGTGACTCGCGTCCCGGTGAGATCCCCCACCGAGCGCAGGCACTGGTGCTCGCGGGCGAGCTCGATCCACCGCTTCACCAGGGGCGCGGCGCTGTCGCCGTCGAGCGCCCCCGTGGCCCGGACGAACACGTAGTCCCCGTCGGGCTCGTAGCGAATCTCGTAGTCCACCGTTCCCTCCAGCGCCTCACAGCGCCCGCCGGCCTGGCGATCCACGCACCGTCGGGTCTCACCCCACCGCGGGGTCTCACCCCACCGCGGGGTCTCACCCTACCGGGGGTCTCACCCCACCGCGGGGTCTCACCCTACCGGGGGTCTCACCCTACCGGGGGTCTCACCCCACCGCGGGGTCTCACCCTACCGGGGGTCTCACCCCACCGCTGAGCTTCACCACACCGGGGGGGCTCACCACACCGGGGGGGCTCACCACACCGGGGGGGCTCACCCTACCGCGGGGTCTCACCTCAGCCCGCCCAGGGCTCCTTGGGATTTTCCGATACCGTAGCACGGGCTCATCGTCCAGATCCCAAAATTATTTCTGCACGAGCCCTACGGTAGGGTGATCAATCTCGGGGCGAGACAGAGGCCTCCGAGCCCGCGTGCAGGGACCCATCAGACACGTGCTCGTCAAGGTCGCGGCGCAGAGCGATCACCTTCTCGGGGACGTCCTTGTACTTTTCGTCGAGCAGTCCGAAAAGCTGCGTAAAGTGCTCCTCGACGACGCTCGTGGAGTGGCTGATTGCTGCGCCGATCTCGCGCAACATCCGCGACTCCATCTGGCGCAGCTCGTCCCGGATCTCGCGCAGCTCGCCGTTCAGCTCGTCCCGGACGTCGAAGAGATCGCCTTGGGTGACAGGCTTGTCTCTCATGATCTGTGAGCCTATCCGATCAGGGGTTACAGGGCAATCCACTATCCGATCAGGGGTTACAGGGCAATCCACCGCCGATGCATCAAGGCTCCGGCGCTGCCGGTTCACCCAGATCGCCGCGGCAGGCGAGCCGGTGGGCGAGCTCCGCGCTGCTGAGCAGGGCGGCGTAGCGGCCGAGGGTGGCGTTTTCGTGAGCCACGATCTGAAAGGCCTCGAGCACGCCGTTTCCACGGGTGCTGTGGGCGTCGCTCAGTAGGTGGGTCCCAAAGCCCGCGGCCCCCAGGTGGCGCACCAGGGTGTCCACGCCGTGCTCGGAGCCTGCGCCGCCCACGTAGACATGGGTCACCCCCGCTTCGCGCAAAAGCGCTGCCAGCGCGTCCTGGGCGTGGGTGTCTGCGGGATGTCCCCATAGGACGTGCTCGGAGGGCCAGGGCGCGAGGTCCTGGGCGGCGAAGGGCGGGGCCGAGGCGGGAGGCGCGGCCGATGATGCTCGAGGAGGCGGGCTGGAGGAGGCCGGGGAGGTCGCGCCCCTTGGATCCCCCGGTTGGCGAGCCTCCCCTTGGCGAGCCTCCCCTTGGCGAGCCTCCCCTTGGCGATCTTCCCCTTGGCGAGCCTCCCCTTGGCGAGCCTCCCCTTGAACGAAGACTACCCGGGCGCCGTGGGCGCGGGCCGTGGCCAGCGCCGTTTTCACCGCCGCCGCGAAGGCGACGGGGGCGTGCAACGCGCGGGCCGGGGGGCAGCGATCACCGAGCACGTCCACCAGCACCAGGGCCGCGGCGCTCGGGTCTATGTGTCCCGTAGGCTCGCCCGCTAGTGCTCCCGTCTCTGTGGGCTGTACAGCGCCTCCCTCGCCGATCCGCCCCGCCGCGGGAACCGGACGGCGACGCACGAAGTAGTCCGGGGAGGCGGCGTGTGCGTCGGCGTCGGCGTGTGCGTCGGCGTCGGCGTGTGCGTCGGCGTGTGCGTTGGCGTGTGCGTCGGCGTGTGCGTCGGCGTCGGCGTGTGCGTTGGCGTGTGCGTCGGCGTGTGCGTCGGCGTGTGCGTCGGCGTCGGCGTGTGCGTGTGCGTCGGCGTCGGCGCCTTCGGGTCCGGCCTCGCCGGGCTCCCACTCCTCGATGAGATCGTCGAGCAGCTCCTGGGGGTCCACCACGAGAGGGGGCCGGGTGGGCGTGGCGAACAGCCCCACGCGCAGCTCGTCGCGCGCCAGGTTGGGCAGCCAGCGCTTCGTCCAAGCGGTCCACCCGATGCGGGTGGGCTCGCCGGCGCCGGGATCGGCCGCGGCGAAGGCCTGGGCGAACCGCGGGTGGGGCCAGACCAGCAGCGCCTGGACCGGCGGCGGGCCGTCGTCGGTGGCCTCGGCCGTCGTCTCGGACCCGGCGGCGTTACCCCCCGCGGTCGCCGCGGCCCGGCTCGGCACGTCCACCACCACCCAGCCGGCAGGGCCCTTGAGCCCCCAAAGCCCCCCGCCATGGGCGACGTGGCCCACGAAGTAGCCGTAGCGATCGGCCGGGGGCATGGCCGAGACGGTGACGAGCTCGCTGTCGCTCAGCTCCCAGGTCATCTGCACTGCTCCGCAGGGGGGGGTAACGGGCCCCCTGGGAGCGTAGCCCAGGGCCCCCGGGGCGACAACCGCGCCAGAGTGCATCGCGGTGACTCGGGGCGCAGCGGGCGGGGCCGAGGGCGCCAGATCCGCGGTAGATAGCCTATCTTACCGAGCACTGGCGCCGCCGGGGGCGCAGCGGGCGGGGCCGAGGGCGCCAGATCC
>CAYFWA010000603.1:2657-4770 GCA_964346625.1 uncultured Myxococcales bacterium | reverse complement strand
GCCCCGTCACCGGCACCCACTCCATCCCGCTGCGGATCCTGCCCTGAGCCGCGGGTCGGTTCCGGTTCCGGTTCCGGTTCCGGTTCCGGTTTCCGGTTCCGGTTTCCGGTTCCGGTTTCCGGTTTCCGGTTCCGGTTCCGGTTCCGGTTCCGGTTCCGAATCAGCTTCGCTTCAGCGCCGACGGATTCGTCAACGGCACAGCGACAGCAACGGGTCGTTGAAGCCGTGGCACTTGAGGCAGGCCCGGCGGTTCTTGCGCATCAGGCGGCGGCAACGCGGGCCATTGCGGAACCCGGGAGGGTGGGGAGAGCGGCCGAGCCCTCCGGTGCGACGGCGGGCGTGGCAGCGCATGCAGTCCGTCTCGCGGTGACACGACACGCAGGTGGAGATGTTGCGGCGGGCGTGTACGGCGTGCCGGTTAGCGCCGACGCCGCGGCGGGTGGAGGAGGCCCAGCTCGGCCCGTGGAACTGCTTGCGGCGCGGGACCCCGTAGGGGCTCTTGCGCGACCGCGGGTTGAACCCCACGCGGCTGTGACAGCTCAGGCAGAAGCGCTGGCGGGTGTGGCAGGCCTTGCACTTCTTGCGGTTGGCGCGCGCCTGGCGACCGTGGCGCAGAATCCAGTTGCCCAGGTGGATGGAGGCCGGCCGCCGGACGCCGCCGTGACACCGCAGACAGGTGGCTTGCAGATGACAGGCCTGACAGTCGCTCCGGTGGGCGTTGGCGGCAACCGCGTGTCGCTTGCGGAAGGTGGGCCCGTGGCGCAGGTGCGGCAGGGACGCGCCGGGCACCAGCTTGCCCTCGGGGTAGGTGGATCGCATGCGCCCGCCCGGCAGGCGCTCGTGGCAGGTCACGCAACGCGCCGAGGCCCGCGGGGTCCCCTTCGCGTGGCTCGCCCCCTCGCGTGCCTCCTTCTGGCGCTTCGGCCCGCCCGTTGCCCCTGGTCCGTCGGCGGATCCAGCGCCCTCCCCCCTCGCCCTTGCTCGCGTTGCCTTCGCGCCAGCGCGCGTTGCCTTCGGGCCAGCGCCCTCCCCCCTCGCCCTTGCTCGCGTTGCCTTCGCGCCAGCGCCCTCCCCCGTCGCGCTTGCTCGCGTTGCCTTCGCGCCAGCGCCTTCCCCCGTCGCGCTTGCTCGCGTTGCCTTCGCGCCAGCGCGCGCCCCCTTCGCGCCGCCGCGCGCCCCCTTCACGCCGCCCGCGGTGGATCCCACCCCCTTTTTCCGATGACAGCGAAAGCAGTGCTTCATCTTGGGCAGATGCAGCTTCGGGTCGCGGCCGGTGGCCTGGTCCACGCCCGCGTGGCAGTCGAGACATAGGCTGCCCTTGGCGAGGTGGAGGCGATGGTTGAACCGGAAGCGCGGCGCTCGCCAGACCACCGCCGCCGGGAAGCCCTTGGCGTTGAACCGGCGGTGGCACTTGCGACAGGGGCGCGTGTCGCGGTTGCCCGCCCGCCCGTATCCCTCGGGCACCCGGGCCTCCGGGTGGCACTGCAGGCAGGCCTTTTTGCCCGGCAGCAGCACGTCCCTGGCGCGGGTGGACTTGCGGGCCGGGCCGTGGCAGTCGCCGCAGGAGAGCCCCCGCTTGCGGTGCGCGGCGTGCGAGAAGCGCAGCGGCAGGGTCGGCGGAGGCGAGACGATGGCCGCGGTGGCCACCGCACGGGGCGAGGTGGGGGGCACCGCCGACAGATCGGCGGGCGACCCGAGCCAGGCGCCGCCCAGGGCGAAGCCGCCAAGCGACAGGACGGCGACCCACCGGTGCCACGGCACGCGGGATCCGCTGGATCCGGACGATGTCGGCTCAGCCGCGTTACCAGCGGCGTTCGACGAAGCTCCGGACCGTCTCCGGGCTCCCGCGGTTCGTGGATGGCTCTTCACGGCAGGCTCATCGTAGAGCCGTCGCCCGGGCGGTGTCAAAGGAGCGTTCGCGTTTCCGAGCCCGGCCCGCGCAGCAGGTAGACCTGCGCAAATCCGATAAAACAACACTGCGGGCCAGACAAGGGGCCAAACAAGATACATTTCAATGATCTCAGGTTGTTGACCAGACAGATGACGCCACCCGCTGCCCCCGGATACGCCCTACGACCGCCTGGCTCGGGAACCTTTTCGTGATACGGTTGTC
>CAYFWA010000603.1:0-2557 GCA_964346625.1 uncultured Myxococcales bacterium | reverse complement strand
GCCCGGGCCAGACCCCCCGGGCCAGACCCCCCGGGCCAGACGGCCCGGACCCAGACGGCCCGGACCCAGACGGCCCGGACCCAGACGGCCAGCGCCGGGGCGTCGAAACCGGAGAAGCGAGCGAGAGCGGAGAGGATGCGGGATCAGATACAAGAGGATCAGCTTGGGCTCCGGATCATGATGGGCAGCTCGGGGGGGGTGGCGGCGCTGTGCTGCGCCCTGCTCGTGTCCTACTGGCCGGCGCGCCCAACAGAGCCCGATCCCATCGAGCAGATCCGGCGCCTGCGCCTCGGCGCCTCCGGTCCCGCCACTCCGATCCCGCGTCCTGGGCGAGCCGTGGCCCCGGCGGAGCTCATCAACGGCGACCTGAACGCCATGCTGGCCTTCACCGGGCTGTCGCTGGAATTCATGCGCGAAGCCGGCTTCAAATGGCTCGGCGCGCCCACCCCCGGGAGCTGGCGCTCCGGGCCCGGGCGCCACGAGGCCCACCAGAGCTTCGCCGCCTACCGGCGCGAGCATCGCGGCGATCGCGACGCACGACGACGCGTCATCGTGCTGCGGCCCGTGGGCCCCTGGCCCGCCTCCCGACGCGCCGCGCTGCCCCTGGTCACCCGCTTTCTGATGATCTACTTCCAGCGTCCCGTGCGCTGGGAGGAGCCCCTGCCCCTGCCCCGGCGGTATCGCCTCAACCTCGATGGCCAGCAGGAGCACCTGCAATACGCCACGGGCCCGATCCTGGACCGGCTCCAGCGCGACGTCCCCGCGGACGCCCTGGCCGTGGTGGGGATCACCAACGCCGATCTGTACCCCGCCCCGAGCTGGGGCTTCGTGTTCGGCATGGCGGACCTGCACGAGCGGGTGGCGGTGGTCTCCTACAGCCGGCTGCACCCCTCCTTCCGGGGGCTCCCCACCGACGCCAATGGACGCGAGCGCGCCATCTTGCGGCTGCTGCGGGTGCTCGCCCACGAGGTCGGCCACGCCGTCGGGCTCCACCACTGCCGGACCTTCCACTGCGTGCTCAACGGCTGCAACAGCCTCGGCGAGCACGACGAGTCGCCGACGCACCTGTGTCCGCTGTGCATGGCCAAGCTGGCCTGGCGATTGGATCTCCGGGTCCGCGCGCGCTACGGGGGCCTGGCCCACCTGTTCCACCAGGCGGGCTACCCCGAGGTGGCCGCCTGGTATCGCCGGATCTTCCAGCGCCTGCCCGCCCCGGATCCGCTCCCCGAGCTGCGCAGAGACGCGTCCCGACCGTGAAGAGTGGAGTTGGTAGCCCGAACCCCGGGCGTTTTGTTTGATTCCCGCGTGAGTCGCGGTACCCTGTAGGGGATTCGCGAAGGTCAGCGTGACGAGGCTATCGTATATGCCCTACTTGGGCCCTTTGCAAAACATCCTGCTGTGTGTCGTGATGACGGGCGCGCTGACGGGTGCGTCGACGTTATTGCCCGCCTGCGACAAGGACAAGAAGGAGGCCCGCCGCGAGGCGCCCCAGGAAGGGGTGGTGGGACGGGTGGTGGCGCTGCAGGGGCGGGTCACCTGGTCTGCGAGCCCGACGGGCCCCCGCACCGCCCTGAAGCAGGGAGACGAGGTGCGGGCCGAGTGGATCGTGCACACCGCGCCCGGGGCGCGGCTTTCGGTGCGCCTGGAAAACGGCCACCGCTGGACCCTGGCGGGTGATCTCAGCAAGCGCGTGCGCAAGGTGAGAGCCCTCACCCTGCCCCCCGTGCGCCAGGGCGCCCTCGGCCGCGTGGCGGATCTGGGCGGCCGCGGCGGGATGGATCGCAGCGCCGCCGCGGGGCTGCACCACGAGATGAGCGCCGGCCGCTCGGCCGTGGCCACGCGGGCCGATCAGGTGGAGGCGCCTGACACCACGGTGGAAAAGGAGAGCGACAACAAGACGAAGAAGGCCGAGGCGCCACCACCGGTGGGCAAGAAGGGCTTCGCGGACGAGAAGCTGGACGAGGCGCGCCAAACCCGCCGCCGGCGCACGCCCAGCCGACGCCGAATCGGCCGTGCCCCCCGTACGCCCCGACGCCGTCCCAAGAGCGCTCCCCTCGAGCTGCCCCGCGGGGGCCTCGGTGGAAAGGGAGGCGGAGCGGGTCGCGTCAAGGAGAGCCGTGGCGGTGGCGGTGGTGGGGGCGGCGGCGGCGACGGCGCCCGCGTTCGCCCCGCCACGGAGACCGCGACCCCTCGCGCCCGACCCCGGCCGACCCCGCGCAAGCCGCGTCGCCCGGCCGCCACCTCCGCCCCGCGGAAGCCCTCGGCGAGCCCGGCGCGCCGACTCGCGCCGCGCAAGGCCCGCCTGACGGCCTGCCTGAAGCGACACGAGCGCACCGGCGCTCAGGTAGTCTTCGTGATAGTGGCCGCCAAGACCGGAAAAATCCGCGCGGTATTCGCCTCGGGGACCCAGCCCACCAGCCCGCTGGGCCGCTGCCTGCGCGCGGCCCTCGCGGGCGTGACGCTCCCCGCCCGCGCGAGCTCCTACCGGGTGCGGGTCCCTCTGTACGTGAAATGATGAAACGAAACGTCGCGCCCCCTGAGATGGGGCGCCCCCTGA
>CAYFWA010000602.1:0-4772 GCA_964346625.1 uncultured Myxococcales bacterium | reverse complement strand
ACATTCCAACCAGGCCGACATTCCAACCGGGCCGACATTCCAACCGGGCCGACATCCCAACCGGGCCGACATCCCAGCCGGGCCGAAGTCACTCGACTTCCAGCATCTCGCTTCGCCCCGCATTCTATCGTGTTCAGGTGGTCGTTCGCAGCAGAAAGAGAAGGGCGAAACTCGAGTCAGACTCGGGTCATTTTTTCCGGTACCCGCGGAATCGCTCCCGATCTGTCCCGCGATGGGATACTCTGGAAACCTGGTGGTGATCCGGCTGTCCCAGTGCATAAGGAGCGCGGGGGCGATCGGATTCTGGGACAGACGATTCGTATGATCCGGGCGACGGAAGCGCTGGCCGCTGCGAGCACGGATGGCGCGCAGAGACTGAGGCGGGTCCATCTCGCGCTGGATCAGCGTGCATCCCGGCGAGGGCCTCGGGCACGGTCGGGCACGCGCCCAAGCGGCGCGATCTGTGCCAGCGCGGCGCTGCCGGGACGAGGGAGCGGAACCAGCGCGGCGCTGCCGGGACGAGGGAGCGGAGCCAGCGCGGCGCAACTGGAGGTGTCATGACACAGAGCACAAAAGCGCTTTTTCGAGGGTTGGTGCAAGCGCGGCAGCCAGGGTTGCAGCCAGGATTGCCGCATGCTCGGTCCCCGGCTCGGCCCGTGAGCCGGGCGAGCATGGCGTCCGCGGACCCATCGCGATCGCCGGAGCCGATTCAAGGCGCGGGCCGGGGGGCACCGTCCGCCCCGGGGCAGGGGTGCCTTCGCCCGTGGGTCCTGGGAGCGGCCGTGGGTGTCCTTGGCATCGGGCTGACCGGCTGCCCGGGCGAGGGGAGCGGGCCCGGAGCGCAGGAGCCGCGCGGCGGCTCAGCAGGGACCGCAGGGGCCCGGGGTAATGGCAGTGCCACCGCGGGCATGCACGCCGTGAGCGGCGGGGCAGCGCGCCGTGCGGGTCCTTCGCGCGCGGCGCGGGCCCGGCCCGCGAGGCGCCCGGCGATGGGCCGCCCCTGTTCGCGGGCGCGTCGCGTGGCCGCGCGCCCGCGGCCGCGCCGGCCGCCTCGCTACCCGGCGGCCCTGCGCCAGCTCTTCAAAGCCCAACGCCCGGGTCAGACCGGCGCTGCCGCACCCAGGCATCAGGGCACCGCGGCGCGACGTCCGGGCACCGCGGCGCGACGTTCGGGCACCGCAGCGCGGCGTTCGGGCACCGCGGCGCGGCGCCCGGAGGCACGGCGCCCGGCGCCGCGGCCCGTGGGGCCGGGGCGCAGCCGATTGGTCAGACAGAGGGTGCAGATCGTGCTGGATCGTCGGCGGCAGCGGCTGAGCCTCAGCGTGCCCGAGCAATGGAAGCTCGATGAGTCCGACGCGCGGTTGTACCCGACCCTGGGCGCTGCGCTCCGCCTGAAAATGATTCAGAGGGTCAACATGGTTCCGGCGGCGATGCTGCTGGCCAAGTCGAAACAGTTCGACGATGGCCTGCTCGCCGCGGTGGAGAGGGCCATGTCCAACGGGCTCGGGCGGTTGCCGAGCCGCAATGCCTTCGTGGAGAAGCTCGCGCGGCTACTGCAAAAGCTACAAAAGCGTGGCCAGATTGAGGCCGCGGTGCTGTTGGCGGCGGCGTCCAAGCTGGCGGGCCGGCCCGTGGCCACGAAGCCGGCGGTCGAGCGCGGCGTCGAGTCGCTGCTGTCGCGGTTTTTGCGCAGCCAGAAGGCCAAGCCGCTCTCGTTTTACACCTGGCGCCCGGGGCTCGAGCGGGCCTTCCGGCGAGATCGGCTGCTTCAGCGCAAGCTCGAGCGTGGGCCGGGCCTCGCGCTGGCGCGCTTGCTGGCGCGGCGCAAGGCTTTGAACCGGAGCTACCGGCGGTTTCTCGAGCTGGAAGCCAAGCTCACCAACCCGCCGCGCCACCGCAGCCTCACCCGGTTCGTGCGGGCCGTGCGCCGGGGGCGCACCCCGCGCTGGCCCAGACGCCGCCCGGTGGCCCTGTTTCCCGCGGCCCAGAGCCCCGAGGACGCGCTGATCCAGCGACTGTATGGCAACCGCCCCATCCCCAAGGGGTTCAACCTCATGGACGAGGTGGTGCGGCGCGTACGAAAAGGCCGCCTGCGGCTCGAGCCCCGCAAAAACGCGGGGTGGTACGGCCACAAGCTCTACGCTCTGGAGCCGCTGATCCGCCCGGAGAAGACCCCCGAGGCGCGTCACCTGGCGTTTTCCAAGGAGTACAAGGAGGTGCTCGAGCAGCTCTTCAAAGCGAGCCAGGCCCTCGCCCGCGAGACCCACAGCAAAAGTCTGGGCTGGGGCGCGGCCGGCGCGGGCATGGCGGGCAACACCATCCGAATCAAGCTGTATCCCACGCTATCGGTGGAGCCCCTGGCCACTCACTACCTGCGGCAGGCCCGCGCCTACCGGTTCATCCGCGACGTGCTGCACAAGGCCCTGGGCAAAGGCGCGCTGTCGCGGCTGCGGCGGCTCACGCGCCGGGGACCGGTGTCGCTGCCTTTGGACCAGGAGATCGACCTCATGGCGGGGCTGTACCACGGCGCCTACCTCAGGGCCTGTGATCAGATCGGGCTGGCGCCGAAAGCTCTCCGAGGCCTTGGGTCAGGCAACGGACGGGCCGCGGATCGCGCCCTCTTTGCGAAATGGCGCGAACACGCTGCTCAGGATCCGGACGTGGGAGCCGACCAACGCATGATGGTGCCGGTTTTTTACGACCTGCAGCGACGAAAGCTCAAGGTGTGGGTCGTGCTCGGCGTGGTGAAGCGTACGCTCACCGTCAAGTTCAAGCGCCGGCCCCGGATCGTCGCCGTCATCGGACCCGAGGGCAAGACGCTGCGGCTCCGAAACGGGTTCTGGGAGAGCAAGCACAGCAGCGCCACGGTCAGTATCCGGTTCAATGACACCCTACGACGGACCCTGTGGGTGCCCGTGTTCGCCGAGGTCTACGTGAAGAAACTGCTCAACCGTACCGAGTTTCGCAAGCTGTGCGATCAACACCGGACCAAGCGCCAGATCCTCGCCCACCTCAAGTAGCGGTCCTGGCCATGGGCGATGCGCGGTTGGTTGGCATAGGCGTAGCGCCCGCCGTGATCGATGGAGCTGAAGACCGTCGCGGGATCGAACTCGTCCATGAACGCGCAGGGGCCGTAGTCGATGGTCTGCCCCGACAGCAGCATGTTGTCGGTGTTCATGACCCCGTGGATGAAGCCGATTAGCTGCCAACGGGCGACCAGTCGGGCCTGCTTGGCGATGGTGCTGCGCAGGACCTCCAAGGCGGGGTTGTCGGCGTCCCGGGCGTCGGGGTGGTGGCGGTTGATGACCTGCTCCAACAGCAACTGCAGGGCTTCGGTGTCGCCCCGGTTGGCGAAGTACTCGAAGGTGCCGATGCGAATGTGGCTGCTGGCGACCCGCACCAGCACGGCCCCCGGCAGGGCCTTGTCGCGCACCACGGTTTCTCCGGTGGTGGCGGCCATCAGGGAGCGGGTGGTGGGAATTCCCAGGGCATGCATGGCTTCGCTGACGATGTACTCCCGCAACACCGGGCCCAAAGGAGAACGACCATCGCCGCCACGGGAGTAGGGCGTGCGGCCGGAGCCCTTGAGCTGCAGGTCGAAGCGAGAGCCGTCGCGAGCGATGATCTCCCCCAGCAGCAGGGCGCGTCCATCGCCCAGGCGCGGATTCCAGCTGGGTGCAGATCCTCTCAGATCACGAAATAGCTGTGCTGATCGCAAGCTAGAGACGGTTCAGCGGCGGATTTCTTGGTATTTGGCGTTGCCAGACACGAGATGTCGAACCGCGGCAGGAGTGCTGATTTCGCGCTCAACGCGAGCCGTGATCTAGGAGGATCTGCACCCATTCCAGCTGCCAAACTGGTGACCGGCGTACACCGTGGCGATGGGCTCGGCGCCGGGGAGCCGCTCATCGCCCACCGCGAACCCGGCCCCTTGCTCGGAGCGTAGCCAGTCCGGATCCAGGTTCAGGTCTGTCGCCAGCGCTGCGTTGACTCGCACTACCTGGGGAGCGGGGAAACGCTCGGCCTGCTGCCGGCTGTAGAACCGATCGGGTAGGGCTGCGTAGCTGTTGTCGAATCGGGGAGCGAAGGTTTTCATGTCGAGAGCCCTGGGGCGCCGTGGGTGCCCGCCTGTCTGTCCGGCGCCGGTCTGGATGCGGTTCCCATATTGATCCGGCAAGATTACTCGGATAATTTGTGGTCACCCCGGGGGTGCCGCAAGCGGGGGGGACCGTTTTTGGGACCCCCCGGTTCACCCGAACGCCAGGGCGTCTGTTCACCCCGCCGCCGAGGCGTCCATCCATCTATCTATTCCGGGATCAGGTCCGAGAGGATCCGGTGCAACTGGGGGGCGATGTCGGCCCTGCAGGCTGGCGGTACCATGGTGGTGGTCCGGGGCTCGACCATCCTGAGAATACGACCGACGGACGCATTGCCCCGGATGCTCTTCGGCCGGCGAGCCGCGGTGAGGTACTCTTTGGGGTCGAAGGTGTAGACAAAGCCCGGCTCCACCGCGATGACTGAATCCAGGGACGGAATCTCGCGCCAGGGCAGCGCAATGTCGGCGAAGCTCTCGAACACGAAGGAGTCGTGTTGCGTGCAAAGTCGGCGAAAGGCGCTCTGGATGGCCTCCGTCTTCAGCCCCTGGGTGACCTCGCGCGCCTGCTCCACGGAGGTCGCTGCATGGACCACGTCAAAGGAGGACCTCAACTGCTCCACCTGCATGTTCAGGCCGTGATCGTAAAGGAGTGTCTCGTTGATCACCAGGTGATGCG
>CAYFWA010000601.1:0-4774 GCA_964346625.1 uncultured Myxococcales bacterium | reverse complement strand
GCGCCTCGACGCCCTGACTTGCAGACCTTATTTTGACCCGCTCCCTTATTCGTGATCGGGGCCTTACGAGCACTACATGGTCTCGCAGGAGAACGACTACTCCTTCTGGGGTCGGGTCCTGGTCTGGACCGGGGTCTCGGCCATCCCCCGGCGGTTCCGGTTCCGGTGCCACGACTGCGACGAGATCTTCGCCGAGACCACCGACCCCGCCCTGCGCCGACGCTATCGGTAGCTCATCTCCCCCTGTCCGGGGTAATTGACTCGGGGATTGACTCGGCAGGCGACTCGGCAGGCGACTCGGCAGGCGACTCGGTGCGGCCCATGCGTATCAGGTCCGCGCATAGCGGTCCACCACCTCGAGCGCCTCGTCGAGGATGGACAGCCCCTCGTCGATCTCGGCGCGGGTGACGCCCAGCGGTGGCGCCAGGGCCACCACGTTGCCCGGGTTGGCCGCCATGATCATCATCCCGAGCTCGCCGAGCCGGCGGGCGAGATCCAGCTTGGGGTTGGGGCCGGGGCGAATCTTGGCGTCCAGGGGCATGATGGGCTCGCGGGTCTCGCGATCGCGCACCAGCTCCAGCCCCACGAACAGGCCGAGCCCGCGCACGTCGCCCACGGCCGGGTGGCGGCTCATCAGGTCCCGCGCCCCCTCGAGCAGGTACTCGCCCATGCGCGCCGAGTTTTCGATGAGCCCGTCCTGCTCGTACAGGGGCAGCACGGCCAGGGCCGTGGCGCAGCCCAGGGCGTGGCCCGCGTAGGTGGCGCCGTGGGAAAAGAAGTGGTCCCGGAAGTGGTCTCCGATGGGAGCGCGCACCACGGTGGCGCCCAGGGGGGCGTAGCCGCAGGTGAGCCCCTTGGCCAGGCTGAGGATGTCGGGCACCACGTCCCAGTGGTCCATGGCGAACCACCGGCCGGTGCGCCCGAAGCCGGTCATCACCTCGTCGGCGATGAGCAGGATGCCGTGCCGGTCGCAGAGCTCGCGCATGCGCGGCCAGTACTCCGGCGGCGGCACCAGGATGCCGTTGGCCCCGGTCACCGGCTCGCCGATGAAGGCCGCGATCTGGTCCCCGCCGCCCTCGAGCTCGAACACCTCCTCGGTGAAGCGCACGCAGCGCAGCTCGCAGTCGGGATACTCCAGCCCGAACATGCAGCGATAGCAGTAGGGCTGGGGCAGGCGCACCAGGTCGGCGCCCCAGTGCACCTGGGCCCAGCTCCGGGCGTCCCCGGCCGACAGGCTCATGGCCGCCGCCGTGCCCCCGTGATAGGTGCGGTACCGTGAGGCCACCTTGCGCCGACCCGTGTACTGGTGGGCGATCTTGATGGCCGCCTCGTTGGCCTCGGCGCCGCCCAGCGAGATGAAGCTGCGCGACAGGTCCCCGGGCGTGACGTCGGCCAGCATCCGGGCGAGCTGGGCCCGCGGCCGATTGGACAGGCTCGGAGCGAAGGAGGTCAGCTTTCGGGCCTGGGCACACAGGGCCTCCACCACCCGCTCGTCCTGGTGGCCGATGTTGTGGCTCACGAAGCACGACGAGAAGTCCAGCCGCTCCCGCCCGTCCTCGGTGGTGAAGCGGATCCCCTTGGCACCTACCACCCGCAGGGGCGCCTGCGCGGGCTGGTACGACCAGGAGTGAAACAGGTGGTCCACCTCGTACCGATCCAGGTCCGCGGCCTCGGCCGACAGGGGCTGGAGGCGTCGCTTTCGGGACACGGAGCCCGCCGAGCCGGAGCCCGCGGAGCCGGAGCCGAAGCCCGAGCCCGCGGAGCCGGAGCCGGAGCCGGAGCCCGCGGAGCCGGAGCCGAAGCCCGCGGAGCCGGAGCCCGCGGAGCCGGAGCCGAAGCCCGAGCCCGCGGAGCCGGAGCCCGAGCCCGCGTTGCTAGCGGAGCGCTTGCTGTCATCGGGATTGCTCATGGGGGGATAGACTTCCCAGGGAGCTGCGGGGAGAAGAAAGTCAGTCTGCGATGGTCATGGAGTCGATGTACCAACCGGGGTTGCTGCCGCCGGAGGTGGAGCCGAAGGCGAAGCGGATCTTCACGTTGCTCTGGCCGGCGTAGGTGGCGAGATCGAAGATCTTCTCCTGCCAGCCCTGGCTGCTTTGGTTGCCGGTGAAGGCCATCTCGTCGGGCGGCGAGGCCGGGTTCACCTGGTCGTCGTAGCCACCCTGGGGCGTGAGGAGCGTCCAGGTGGAGCCGCCATCGGTGGAGATCTTCACGTTGCCGCCGTCGAAGCCGCCGTTGGCGTCGATCCACATCCAGAAGGACAGGAAGGGGTTGGTGGTGCCCGACAGATCGATGGTGGCCGAGTCCATCACGCAGGTGTTGAAGTTCGAGGAGTCGGTGTGGTCGGTGGACATGCCCGTGCCCACGCAGTAGGTGCCGTCGTAGGCCGCGCTGGGGCCCACTGTGGGCTGGCCCCACTCGAAGTTGCAGGTGGAGTTGTTGGTGAAGGTCCAGCCCGTGGGCTGGCTGCCCTCGAAGTTCTCGAAGTACACCGCGGTGAACACGTTGATGGGGAGGGTCTGCGTATCCTGGTTCACCGTCCGGGTGGACTCCTCGCACTTCACGTCCACGGTGACCGAGCCCAGGTTCGCCGCCAGGGGCGTGCCCGACAGGGTGCCGGAGACCGGATCGATGGTGAGCCAGTTGTGGTTGGTGCCCCCCACGATGCTGTAGTTGTACACCCCGGTGCCGCCGCGGCAGGTCACGCCGTAGTCGAAGGGGTAGTCCACCGCGGCGCGCACGGGCGCCTGGGGCACCACCACCTCCACCGGGATCATGTTGGCCTCGGTGACCAGCACGTCGTCCACGTGCATGCCCGAGCGCACGGAGCTGCCGCTGGTGAGGGCGAAGCCGAGCTGGATGGTGTCGCCGTTGAAGGCCGACAGGTCGAACTGGATCTCCGTCCACTGGATGTCGTCGGACTGGTAGCCGTTCCACACGTCCGAGCCCCCCTCGGTGTCGTTGTAGGGGACGCTCGGGTTGTTGAGCAGCACCCAGTCCACGCCGCCGTTGTTGGTGATCCAGACGTTGGCGCCGGACTGGTAGGTGTAGACCCCCAGCGAGCGGAAGAACACCAGCCGCGGATCCACCGAGGCCACCAGATCGATGGGCGGCGTGATGGCCATGTTGGTCAGAAACGAGGTGCTCGACGAGTAGTCTCCGCCCAGGTTGGTGCCCAGCACCTGGGTGCCGCCATAGGCGGCCGGCGGCTCCTCGGAAATGCCCGAGGGGATGCCCACCTCCCAGTCGCCGGTGAGGGTCCAGCTACTGTTGACCGCGGCCTCGTCCTCGAAATCCTCCGAGAGATACCAGACCAGGTCCGTGCAGCCGGACAGGTCCAGAGTGCAGGTGTTGGTGTTGCAGCCGAGGGTGCCGCTGGCATAGCCGACCGAGGCGCAGTTCTTGTTGCGCAGGTCGTTGCCGTCGCACTGCTCCTCGCACTCGGCCACGCCGTCGCCGCAGACGGGGCCGGTGCCCGTACACTGGCTCAGGTCCCAGGTGCACCAGTCGGTGCAGCCCAGAGTGCCGCCATCGTAGCAGAAGTCGAGGCAGGTGAGCCCGGCCAGCTCGTCGCGGTCGCACTCCTCGCCCGCCACGAGCTCGCGCACGCCGTTGCCGCAGTTCGGGCAGCAGTCGGGCTGGCAGGTTTGGCAGTCCTCCCCCAGGGCGTCGTCGCACTGCTGGTCTCCGCAGGTCCAGGTGATCTGGCAGCTCTCGTCACAGCCGTACTGCTCGGTGATCCCGTCCTCGCACTCCTCCCCCGCCTCCCAGATCAGGTTGCCGCAGGTGGCGACGTTGTCCTCGTCGTTGCAACCGCGGCTACACCCATCGCCGGACTCGTTGTTGCCGTCGTCGCACTCCTCGCCCTCGTCGAGCACCAGGTTCCCACAATCGGGGCAGCAGTCCGACGGGCAGGCCTCGCAGTCCTCGAAGTTCTCCTCTTCGCAGTAGTCGTTGCCGCAGACGAACTCCACCAGGCAATCGGCGCTGCAGCCGTCCCCGGAGATGTTGTTACCGTCGTCGCACAGCTCGCTGGCGTCCACGGTGCCGTCGCCGCAGCCGTCCTCGCGGAAGCAGTCCGGGGCGCAGCCGTCGCCGGGCTCGTTGTTGCCGTCGTCGCACCCTTCGCCGATCTCGAGAATGCCGTTGCCGCAGATGGTGCCCGGCTCTTCGTCCAGACAAACCGCGCTGCAGCCGTCGCCGTCCTGCAGGTTGTCGTCGTCGCACTCCTCGCCCACCTCGAGCTTGCCGTCGCCGCACCCGGTCTCCACCTGACACTCCGGATCACATCCGTCCCCGGCGGTGTAGTTGCCGTCGTCGCACTCCTCGCCGGGCTCGACGACGCTGTTGCCGCAGAAGCCCTCCACCCGACAGTCGCTCGAGCAGCCGTCGTGCGCGATGCGGTTGCCGTCATCGCACTGCTCACCGGGATCCTTGCGGCCGTTGCCGCACAGACCCTCGTCTTCGTCGTCGTTGCCAGGGATACACGCCGCGGCGCTCGCCGCGATCAGGAACACGCCGAGGAGGGCCAGCGCGTCGAGGTTGCTGAGCCGGTTCGTTCGTCTATCGTAACGCATGAATTGACTTCTCCCGAAAACGGCGAGGGGGGGACCGCGCCCCAGTTTTCTATCGCAGGCCTGCGCTCGAGCCCGTAGCGTAATCTTGGATGGGCCTCGATGTCCAGACCCGGGGCGATTCACACCGCGCCACCGCCACGCTCGCCTCCGACACCATCAAACGGGGCGCCGACACGGGGGATCCCGGCCTCGTTCTTAGG
>CAYFWA010000600.1:0-4780 GCA_964346625.1 uncultured Myxococcales bacterium | reverse complement strand
GTCCTCCGTGTCCTCTAGCGAAGCGGGTGGTTAAAATCATTCTTTGCCGACATCACCCACCGGCCAGGGCGGTCCAGCCGGAGGCGAAGTGCAGCACCGTGCGGCTGGCGGCTACGGCCAGCAGGGTGCCCAGCGCGAGGAGGACCAGTAGCTCGATGACCTGCAAGGCCGCGACACTGCCCCGGCTGGCCCCCAAGTCGGACATGGTGGCGAATTCCGCGCGCCGCAGCCGGGCCGACAGTATGAATACGAGCAGCAGGAAGGCCGCGCTGATGGCGATGAGAAATACGTGATGCAGGTCGAAAAACTGCTTGATGCGGGCGACCATCCCCAGCAGCTCTCCGACCACCGTGGTGGGGCGGAGGATCTGCAGGCCATCGGCGGAGGCGTCGAAGCGCCCGCGTAAAATCGCCGCCGCCCGGTCGTCCACTGGCTCCAGCAGCAGGGCGGTCAGGGGCAGCAGCCGGTCATCCCCGTGGCGGTGGAAGGTGTCGATATTTTCCCGCGTCACCTCCAGATGCATGCCGATGGCCGCCCCCACGGTGACATTGCCCGCCGCTTCCTCGATTACATTCGGGGCGGCGTCCCCGCCGACCACGTCTTCGTGGCCGTGCCCGAAGCCCGCGACCAACCAGCCGGTCATCAGATGGGTGAACACCGCCCGGTCGTCCGAGGAGCCCGTGGGAGCGAGCACGCCGGTGATTCGCAGATTGACCGGTTGCGCACCGGCGAGGTTGAACACGTTTTCGGGATCGGTGAACAGGCGGTCGCCCGGGGCGAGGCCGAGCGCGGCGGCGACTTCCGCCCCGACCACGCAATCGCCCAGAAAGAGCGGGGGGGTGCCCTCCGCCACGGACAGCTCGCGGAAATCGAAATAGTCCAGCGTGGTGGCCACCACGGGATAGCCGCGCGCGGTTTGCCCCGCGAAGAGCGGAACCACCCGGGCCAAGCCCTCCGCCATCAAGTCTTCTTTCACCGCGTTCCCGACCGTGCCGGGAGCCTCGGCGGTGAAGTGCAGCGCGTGCAGCACCAGATCGAAGCGACTGCCCTCGCGCCCGAGCACGAGAGGCGTGTTCTCCGCCCGGCTGCCCATCTCCCGCTCGAAGAGCCCCACCAGCCCGCTCACCGTCAGAGGGAGGAAGACACAGACGCCGAGGCAAGCAAGCAGGGTCAGGCTTTTGCCCCAATTGCGTTTGAGATAAGCGGCGGCGAGGAAGAGGAGGTCGTTCATGGCAACAAAAATGAGGGGGTTGGTGGTATCGGGCTCAGGCGTTGGCGGGGGCGGCGATCCGCGGCAGGTCGACCACCTCGTCAAAGTCGCCGAGCACCGCGTCGTCGTGGGTGACCATGACGACGGTGGCTCCGCCGGCCCGCGCCTCCCGCAGCAACAGATCGACGATCCGGTGTTTGTTCGAGGTATCGAGGTTGCCGGTCGGCTCGTCGGCGAGCAGCAGGCCGGGCCGGTGAATCAGAGCCCGGCACAGGGCGACCCGCTGCCGCTCGCCCTGCGAGAGCCGGTCCACCGGCTGGTCGAGCTTCGCGCGGATGCCCGCTCCCTCGGCGAGACGCTCCAAATGGGCGGCGCACTCCCCGTCCCATCGCAAAGCGCGGTGCAAGCGGTAGGGCAAACGGATGTTCTCCCGCACATTGAGATAATCGATCAGGTGGAAGTCCTGGAAAACGAACCCGATCCGGCTGATCCGCAGCTCCTTCAGCGCCGCGGTGGAGAGGGCCGAGGTCGCCCGGCCCGCGAGGCGGATCTCCCCGGCATCCGGCAGGGCGATCCCCGCCAGCAGGCGCAGGAGGGTGCTCTTCCCGCAGCCGCTCGGGCCGGTGACCGCGTGGTGGGCGCCCTCCGCCACATCGAGCCGCGGCACCCGCAACGCGAAGCCGTCGTCACGGTAGGTGAAGCGAAGTTTTCGGATCTGTATCTGCATAGGGCTGGGGTCAACCGCGCACGCGCACCTTGAGCGAGACGCGTTCCTGGTTGAGCGGTTTGAATTCGGTGATGCGCCAACCCTGCTCCAGGCCTTCGATACGGAAGCGCGCCCGGTAGCGATTGGTGCGGGAATGGATGTGCCCCCAGTGCTCCAAAGTGCCGGCGACATTCCAGGTGGCCGTCAATTCGAAGGCGGCCACGGGGGCGTCTTCGACGCTTTCCATCTCGGTCTCCAGCAAATCGATCGCCTCGACCCGCGAGACACCGCCCCCCAGATCCTCCATCCGCAGCCCCCGAATGACTTCCAGGTAAAAATCCTCGAGCAGATCGCCGGATACGCTGTCGGCGAGGGAATCATAGATTGCGGCCTCTTCGCGTTGCTCGAAAGAGCGGTAAATGTTGCCCTGCAGGGCGGAAAAGATCTCGGTGGCGGCTTCCTCCCCGGGCAAGCCCTCCGGCGGCACGCCGCGCGCGACCTCCAGGCGCCCCGCCTCCCAAACCAGCGGCGAGAGGCCCAGCAGCACCAGCCCGGCCGCCGCAAAGCTTTTGCGGCGTCTCGTCGGCAGCCCCGCCAGCAGAACCAACAGCCCGCAGCCCCCGAGCGCCAGACCCGCCACCGGAATCCGGGCGACCCGTGCGGCGGGCGGCGGCGGCACCTGCGCGGCGGCGCCCACCCCGCCGCTGGCCGGATCGCCCTCCCAGGTAAAGCTATTCTCCCAGCTGCGCATCTCATGCGTTTCCGCTTCGCCGTCGTCGAAGGCGTAGAAGCGGGTCTCGAACGACGGGAGGCCATCGAACATCTTCCAGGTGAATTTCACTTCGCGGGGCGGCGATGGGGCGGGAAAGTAATAGACCACGCCCAGGCGTCCGCCGATCATCGGCACCGCCTGTTCCGGGGGCTTGGCACCATAGTCGCTCGGCTTGGCGCCATAGAAGGTCAGCCGCTGGATCACCGGTGCCACCTCGCGACCGTCGAGCGTCACATGGTTCTGCTCCGCGAGGAAGGCTGCGATCGGCTCGCGCAAACGCTCTTGCTCGGCCACGCTCAGCCGCCCCTGCCCGGCGCGTTCGAGTGGGAACCATTGGTCGAGCCGATTCAGGGGGAGCAAAACTTCGTGCCGCAGCCCGCCCCTTTCCAAGTAAGCGAAACTGTAGAGATTCATCGACGCGGTGATCCCCAGCAGTTCCTCGCGGCGCTCCGCGTAGGCCTCGCGCAGCGCCGCCGGATCGTCGGCGATCGCCCCCCAATCACGGTTCCAGTCGAGGTCGATGGCCTGGAACTCCCCGTGCTCCAACATCAGCGACTCGATACGCACCCCCTTGTGAAAAACCTGGAGGGTCACCTCCGAGGGCACCGCCGGAGATTCACCGCCGAAGTCCTGCATCAAAGTCAGCAGATCGGGCCGGCCCTCGAAAGGATATTCGACCCGGTAGGTCATCCAGTGGCTCATCAACTCGTCGTAGTATAGTCCGGCTGCCGGCAGTTCCGAAAAATCCCTGTCCGCGAACCGCGCCGGGAGCGCCTCCCCGTTCTCGTCCAGCACATGGAAATACTTCGTCAGAAACGCGGCATGGGCCTCCGCCTTTTCCCGCAGACCCGCTCCCTCATACATCATGCCGGAGTCCGTCTCCATATCGTAAAACATGACCAGATCCTCCGCCAGCACCTCGATCTCCAGCACAGCCCGATCCTCGCGGATCTCGACCATGCCCGAGGTCACGGATACCGGATGAGTCCATCCGCTTTTCAAGGGCCAGACGATGGCAAGGGCCATCCATGCCATGAGGGTGATGCTGCGTTTAGGAGTCATTCGTCGGGTTGTTGGCCGGAAGGCAGTGCCTCCGGCAAGGTGGTCAGGGCGCGTTCGAGCGAATCCGTATTCGCTCTCATGCCGTCGAGAAAATCGCCGCTGGCGGCGCCCTCGGCCAGGGGATCCACGATCACGATCCCGAGCCCGCGCGCCGCCAGCCCCGCTCTCACCTCGGGCAGGGGCTCCGCTTCCCAGATCATCCAGCGGGCCGGATGTTCCCGCAGGAGTGCGTCCAAGGCCTCCCACGCCTCCGCCGGGGGCGCCTCGTCGGGCTCCCAAACCAAGTCCACCAGGTTCAGCTTGTAGCGGCGGGCTGGATACGGATACAGGGGGTGCGAGGCGATCAACGGACGTCCGGAACCGATCCCGGCCGCCGCCTCCAGCCGCTGGTGGAGCCCGAGCAGCTCGGTGCGCAATGCCTCGAAACGCTCGGCCAGCTGCGCGGCATCTCCCCCGCGCAGAGCCGCCAGCCGGTCGCGAATGGCGGCCGCCTGCTCGATCGCCAGCAGCGGATCGAGCCAGGTGAATGGCGCGACTCCCGCATGGGAGTGCTCGCCCTCGGGACCGTGGCTGTGGGTCGCTCCCTCGACCTCGATCCACTCATCGCGAAAGGCATCGGCCGTTTCCAGCACCCGTCGCTCCGGCAAAACCGCCACTTCCCGCCAGCCCGCCAGCTCGGCTCCGTTCAGGATAATCAAGCGCGCGCCTTGCAAACGGGCGATGTCCGCATCTGCCGGCAGCCAATGCTCGGGGTTCTCGCCTTGCGGGAGCAACAACCCGACCGCAAAATCCCCGCCCGCCAATCGCTCGGCCAGGTAGTGAACCGGGGGCGAGCCCGCCACAATCGCTGCCTCCGCCCGCCCGGCCATCTCCGCCGGCTCCCCCACCCCGCCCGGCGCGCAGCCGGGGACTCCAACCGCCGCCAGCGAGAGAAAAACACCCGCCGCCGCGCTCAAGACCCTCCACCGCCCCGCCCCCAAAGCGGATCTCCCACGCGCCTTGCCGCGGGCAAGAGATCGGAAGAGCACAC
>CAYFWA010000599.1:0-4780 GCA_964346625.1 uncultured Myxococcales bacterium | reverse complement strand
CCTCCCCCTCCCCCCCCCGGGCCCCGCCCCGGGCCGTCCCCCCCCCCCCCGCCAGCACGCCACCCGCCCCCACCATCGCCACGGCCGCCCCCGCCGCCCGGGAAAAGAACGCCCGACGATTGACGGCCCCCTGCGTCCCGGCGAATCCCTCCGTACCGTTAGGCCCCTCCATCCCGGCGGACGCCTCGGTTTCCACGGGCGGATACCCCGAATCTCCGTCGTAGTTGGCCTTGGGTCGAATCCTGCGCATTTAATAATTTTAGCACATCCCTGTGGACCCAAGTGGACTTGATTCGAGAGTATCAGCGCCTCGGCGGATCAACCCCAAATCCCTCGGCTTCAGCGGCTTGCGAATATGCCCCCCAATCCGTTCGAGAAGCGAGAAGGCTGAATATTGGGGCACTTTCAACCGCCGAGCGATGCAAACAGAATTGATGGATTGGCGCACGAATACAGAGGTTATTCTTGCGCGAGCCCTTAGACTCGAGACTGAGCCCGCGCAGGCCCACGCACCCGGGCGTCAGGCGCGGACGAGGGTGCCCACGGGGCGGCCGCGCAGGGCGTCGCGCAGGCGGCCGGGCTGGCGGGCGTCCAGGATGCGGGCCTCGAAGCCGCCGCGGGCCGTGTAGTGAAGGAGCCGCTCGAGCTTGCCCCGCATGCCCCCGGTCACGTCCGCCGAGCGTGAGCCGCCGATGGCGGCTTCGACGTCGGCCCAGTTGTCTCCGCTGATGTTCGTGAAGCGCTGGGCGTTGGGGTCACGGTGGGGGTCGGCGTCGAACACGCCGTCTACGTCGGTGGCGAGCAGCAACCGCGAGGCGCCGAGACGAAGCGCGAGCTCCGGCGCGAGGACGTCCCCGGACAGGATGGCGCAGCCCTGGCGCTGATCCGCCGCGGGGACCCCGTAGAGCACGGGCACCATGCCCTGCGCCACCAGGGCCCGCACGGCCCCGTCGTGGAAGTGCTCCAGGCCGCCACCGCGCAGGGTGGCCAGGGCCGAGGGCTGGCAAGGCACGGCGGGGAGCCCCTCCTGCTGCAGGGCCAGACACACGGCAGCGTCCAGCTCGTTTTGGCGCACCTGGATCTCGGCCCAGGCAAGCCGCTGGGCTCGGGTCCTGGCGCCCCGGTGGATTCCGGCGCGCAGCACCGGCCCGTGGCCGAAGCTGCCGGCGCCGTGGACCACGGCCACGATGCGGCCACGAGGTGCCGCGGCCAGCTCTCCGGCCAGGCGGGAGAGGGTCTGTCGGCGGATACGGGGCCGATCCCCGCGCTTGTCGGTGATCACCGATCCGCCCAGCTTCACCACCAGGCGGGTCCCGGCGCCTCCGGCGGGGCTCATGCGTCAGGCTCCCGACGGGATGCGCCA
The DNA here is from genome assembly GCA_964346625.1 of uncultured Myxococcales bacterium. GTDB lineage: Bacteria > Myxococcota_A > Polyangia > HGW-17 > JAJRWW01 > CAYFWA01. The sequence goes on along the minus strand of CAYFWA010000599.1, from coordinate 3,417 downwards.
TCTTCCGGCGGGGCGCCCCCCTGCACGACCGATTTCACCTCCACCACCGAGCCGTCCACGCGCACTGAATCACCGGTGTGGAAATCGGTAACGCGCAGACCGTCCACGCAGGGAATCTCGGCCAGGATGACCCCCGCCGCCACGATGGTCTCACAGTCCTCGCACAGCACCGCGCAGGGTCCGAGGCCCTGGCGCGCCAGCCGCAAGATGGCCCAGGACCCCACCGTGCTGCCCTTGCCGCGGGGGATCACCAGCACGCGGTCTCGCAAGGGCTGCCCGGCCAGCGGGTGACCGCGCTCCACCACCACGCCCGTCTCCAGGTCCACGCCGCCATAAAACGACACCGGCTGCTCGGAGACGAGGGCTTCGCCCTGAGCGGTCCCGGCGCGGATGACGCGCCCCTCGAATCGAGTCGGGCTCATGAGGTCTTCTCCCAATCCGTGGGCGAGGCCGGGGGCCGCGCCCCGCAGCCGTGCTGCGGTCTGACATCCGTCCCGGGGTCGCCCTCGGGCTCGGGGCCCACGGCGCGCTCCACGCACTGCCGGGTGGACAGCAGACGGGTGCGCATGCCGCCGTGGCCCGCGGCGTAGTAGACCCCCTTGGCCGAGTTCGTGGTCACGGCGCCGTAGCGCCCCTTGAGGGGGGCCACCACGAAGCAGGTGTCGGTGAGCACCAGGGCCCCACACTGCTCCAGCATGGTCGTGAGCCCCAGCGAGTCCGCCAACGCCTTGACCGGCTGTGAGGTGCAGATCCAGAAGTCGGTGAGCACGAGGCGACCGGCGAGCTGCTCCGCCACCTGCTGGATCTCGGCGAGGGTTGCGTGTGGGCAGCCCAGGCAGACCAGCTCGGGCAAAGCGGCCGCCTCCTGCTCGTCGTGGCCTCTGGGTGCCGGCTGCGACTCCCCCTCGGAAAGAGAAGTCAGCTCCGCCGTACCGATCTCGAACCCGTCGGTGGGGACCCCGAGCCGATCCGCCTCCGGAGAGACACCCGGCATCAGGAACATGGGCGCGCCGCCGTACGTGGGCAGCGCCGCGCACAGGGTTTTGAGGGCCTCTAGTCCGGGAGGGGGGCCCGGGACCTCGAGCCGCGCGACCCGGCCCTCGGAGCGCTCCCCCAGGATCCGGCCGAGCAGCCCCCACTCCCGCAGGTCTGCCGGGCGCTCCTCCACCACCACCCGGAGCCTGGGACGGCGCTCCTCTTCGCGGTGGAGGCCGTAGTCGGGCGTGAATCCCGTGAGCGCCGCGGCCAGGGCGGAGGGGCCGCCCTCGCGGTTGGTGCGGGCGCCGAGCACGCTGTTGGCGTAGGTCACGGCGGAGGACTCGCTCCAGGCGAGGGTGTCACCCGGGGCGGGCAGGTTCCCGGCCAGGTACGGCGTGCAGGTACACGATACCGCGATGCCCAGGCGCTGGTAGGCCGCCACCACCCGGCGCTGCTTCTCGATGAACCGCGGATCGAGCCCCATGCGCTCGGGCCGAGAGAGGTCCATACCGGCCGGGTTCAGGGTGGCCGGGACCACGGCGCGGCCCTCGCCGGCCAGCTCCTCGAGGTACGCGAGCCCCTCTTCTCCGAGGTTGCCGAAGGACACGCCGGAGACCTGGACGGAGCGAACGGGGAGCAGCCGCTCGGCTTCGAACACCTCGCCGAGGGCCACCAGGATCTCCATGGCCTTGCGGGTGGCGCGACCAGCGCCCCCCTCGAGCAGGGCCTGCTGTGCAGCGGTGAGCTCCATGGTTCACTCCGAGGGTTTGGGCTCCCGTGCGCGTTTCAGTCCGGGCTCCGTGTCCCGCTCCCGCTCCCGCTCCCGCTCCTGCTCCCGCTCCCGCTCCCGCTCCCGCTCCCGCTCCCGCTCCCGCTCCCGCTCCCGCTCCTGCTCCCGCTCCCGCTCCTGCTCCTGCTCCTGCTCCTGCTCCTGCTCCCGCTCCCGCTCCCGCGCTGAGGAGGGCGTGTCCCCCTCCAGCTCTGGCGGCTCCACGCGCAGGAACTTTTCCGGATCCCCATCGGGGGGACGCGTGGCGTCCACGATCCACTTGGCGGTGGTCCCCTGCTCGACGTCGCGGGAGGGATCGAGGGAGGAGCCCCGGGCGTGGCCCACGATGACCACGTCCCGGTCGGGCTGGCACCGGGTGGCGATGGCCCACTCCACCTGGTCGGGATCGCCGGGATCCACGTCGCTGTCCACCACCACCACGCGTTTGAGGGAGGGGTGGGCCGCCAGGGCGGCCAGACCGGCGTTTTTGCCCTGCCCCGCGACGGGCGCCTCGAGGGCCACCACGGCGTGCAGCCAGGAGCAGCCGCCGCTGGTGAGCCGGAGATCCCGGAGGCCGGGCACGGCGGCCTGCACCGTGTTCCAGATCCGCGGCTCCTGGGGAAGCCCCATCAGGAGCCGGTGCTCGCTGCCTCCCGGCATGATCACCGGGCAGAGGGCCCCGGGGCGTCGATACAGCCGCTGGATCTCCAGCACGGGCTGAGAGCGGACTCCGTCCAGGGTTCCGGTGATGTCCACGAAGGGGCCCTCCTTTGCCAGCTCCCCGGTGAAGCGCCCTTCGAGCACGATCTCCGTGCCCGCCGGGACCTGCAACCCGCCCAGGTCCACCGCGGGCAGCGGTCGCCCGGCGAGCCGCCCCGCCAGAGCCAGCTCGTCCAGATCGGGCGCGCCCGAGCACGCGGCAGCCACCGACAGCGCCGGATGCACCCCGAGCAGCACCGCGACACGCGCGGCTCCCGCGCCCTCGTCCAGGATCATCTTCAGGTGGCGGGGGACCACGCGCACCACCAGCCGGTGGCCCCCCAGGAGCATCATGCGGTGAAAGGAGTAGTTCATCCCGTGGCGGGCAGAGCGCGCCGCGATGATCCCGGCCGACAGGTAGGCCCGCTCCCCCTGAGGGTAGAACACCACCGCGGGCAGCTCTCGGCGCAGATCCGGCTGGTCCACCGTCTCCCGCCGAAACGGCGCGTCGGACGCGGTGACCAGCGCCGGCTCGCGGGAGGCCATGGCCGCCGCGATGTGGGGCACGAGCCCGGTGGGCTCGACGCCGAGGGCCTCCGCCAAAAGCGCCCGCCGCCCGGCGATCCCGCCCACGGCGCCCACCGCCGCGCCCTCCACCTGCTCGAACCACAAGATCCGATCCGGGTCGTCGTGGAGCCGCCGGGCCAGCTCGAAGCGGGGGCTCACCGGCCCGGTGATCCGCGTGACATGGCCCTGCGCCTCGGCGAGCTCGAGGAACTCGCGCAGATCAGGGCCCGTGACGTTCGAAGCAGGATTCGGCATGGTGGTGCTCGCTTCCGGAAAGGGGTCTCCGCTCGGGATGCTCGGGGTACTCGGGGTGCTCGGGATGCTCGGGGTGCTCGGGGTGCTCGGAGTGCTCGGGGTGCTCGGAGTGCTCGGAGTGCTCGGGGTGCTCGGGGTGCTCGGGGTGC